>CAZGWO010000112.1:0-1770 GCA_964528835.1 uncultured Pseudobdellovibrionaceae bacterium | reverse complement strand
ATTTGGCACCGGTAAAAGTGGCGGTTTTTCCATTGATGCGCAACAAGCCGGCACTTGTGGATCGTGCGCATGCGCTTTTCCAGACGCTGAGTAAGACGGTGATGTGTGAGTTTGATGATCATGGTAATGTTGGTAAGCGTTATCGTCGACAAGATGAAATCGGTACGCCATGGTGTGTAACGGTGGATTTCCAGACAATGGAAGACGATACGGTTACCGTGCGCAATCGTGATACGATGCAACAAGAACGGGTAGGTATAGGTGATGTTATTAGCTATATTTCTCAGAATAAATAGTTGTTGAAAAATTAAGAACCATAGGAATGCAGTATATAAGAAAGCGATTACGCAATGGCTTGCGTGTGGTTTTGGCGCCACGTGTGGATGTTGAGAGTACGACGGTGATGATTATGACGGGAGCGGGATCTCGCTATGAAACAGCACGGGAGAACGGGTTGGCGCATTTTTTAGAACACATGTTTTTTAAGGGTACGCAACGTCGTCCGACAGCACAACATATCAGTCATGAATTGGATGCAATTGGTGGAGAATATAACGCATTCACTGGCAAAGATCGTACGGCGTACTATGCAAAGGTACATGCAACACACGCTCATCTTGCACTTGATGTTGTGAGTGATATATTTTTACATGCACGATTGCGCAAGCGTGATATTGATAAGGAGCGTGGTGCAATTATACAGGAAATTAGTATGTATAATGATATGCCATCGCGTGATATTTACCACGTATTTGACAAACTTCTCTATGGTAATAATCATCCACTCGGATGGACAGTTCTTGGACCGAAGGAGAATATTCTACGTTTTACGCGACGTGATTTGCAGCGCTATATGCAGCGGTGTTATACGGCGCACAACACGGTAATTTGCGTTGCTGGGAAATTCAATCAAGGAGCAATGCTTAAACAGATTCGTGCTGACTTTGCGCAGATGCGTGATAGTGCTGTTCCAACGTTTGCGCCATATACACATTATCAGAAATCTCCGCGTATTGCAGTTAGAAACAAGAAAACAGATCAGACACAATTAATTTTAGGCTTTCCGGCATATCACAGTACACATAAAGACCGTTATGTTTTAAGTGTTCTCGCGACAATTCTTGGTGGCGGTATGAGTAGTCGGTTGTTTCGTATAGTGCGTGAGGAGCGCGGGTTGGCATATAGTGTGTATGCCGGAACAGAGCGTTTTTTGGATGCTGGTGCATTTTATGTTAAAGCCGGTATAGAGCATAAGAATCTTGTTAATACAGTTCGTTTGATTGTTAATGAGTTGGTTACAATACGTCGTCGCGTTGTTACGTCGACAGAATTGATAAAAGCAAAGGAATATCTTAAAGGACATCTTGTACTTGGATTGGAAACGTCGGATGATGTAGCGAATTACCTTATTGAACAAGAGGTGACACATGGCGTTATCCGTACGCCGGCAGAGGTGATGGCACGAATTGATGCAGTATCAGCAGCGGACGTTAAGCGTGTTGCACAAGAAATTTTTGTTTCACATAAGAGTAACCTTGCCGTGATTGGACCACATGCCGGTTTACGTAAAGAGTTGCAATCTCTTCTGGACGTGGCATACTAGAGGTATGACGCAATTTACGATTTCATCACAGACACTCATTCGTATAACTGTAACGGTTCTGTCGTTGTGGTTTTTGTATTTGGTGCGTGATATTATTGCACTGCTGTTAATTGCGGTAATTATTACGGCAGCGCTTGGACCGGTAATTAATCGTTTTGAACGGTGGC
>CAZGWO010000111.1:0-1773 GCA_964528835.1 uncultured Pseudobdellovibrionaceae bacterium | reverse complement strand
GGATTGAGTACCTCTGCAAGGAAGCTCG
Source organism: uncultured Pseudobdellovibrionaceae bacterium (assembly GCA_964528835.1). GTDB lineage: Bacteria > Patescibacteriota > Minisyncoccia > Moranbacterales > JALVQA01. The sequence continues at coordinate 1,745 of CAZGWO010000111.1, read as the reverse complement.
CCACACCAACGAGTATAATTGCGCCGACCATAGTCACTAAAATACCAATTATTGTCATCGCCTCCAATGACGTTCTCCTTTTTTTCGATTCTTTCAATCTCAAGAGATCCACCTTCTCTGAGAGAGCGCGCACAACCTTATGCATAATGCCATACTGTTTCCGACATGAATATACATCAACATCACGATGCAACCGATATTTTTTATAGAAACGGCAGAGGCATTGCGCTCCCCTGATCACAGAAGAGAATATTTTTACAAGTATATAACTGCCAAATATAAACGCACCTATCAGAAGCATCACTTTTACAGTAATAGCACCGATTGAACCACTAAGAAATTTATCAATATTGCAAGCAATGTGATCCTTTACAAATTCGTCCATAGACTTATATGATTGCGCATCATCAACCACTTGCCGATAGCCGTAGATCACTTCCAGAATACCGATTAGTCCCATAACAGAGAACAACACGGAAATGACTCGCATAATGACATTCTCTGTCTTTTCCGTACGGTGCGCGCGTTCATCACGACGCAGCTTTCTGTACTGTGCTATATTCCAGAAGATCTTTTGCTGATATTCCACGGGCGCAACACAACCGGCACAGACAAACCTCTCAAAAATTTCCCCATACCACAGCGTCCCGGCCGCCGTAATTGGCGCTTCATCACCCATATCACGCACCGCTCGTCGGTCCTCCACATCATAGCGTGCACGGCGAAAAAACTCCTTCCAGTGTTCTTTTGTGTAAGATCTACGTAGGTGCACACTGCCCCGCATCATCTCATCATTCAGGTATTCCGCCTCTTTCTCACATAGACAATCTTCTTTACATTTACTCGGTAACAGCAAATTATCCTCGTGTTCCTCATGAAAAACATGGCGATGTAGATTGAGCATCCGCGAAAGATGGTGATAGATACTTGCAACAATCCTTCTTTCTTTTTGCTCTTGCTTTTCCGCTCCTTCTTGGTTTCCATTCTCTTTCCTATCCAAAAGACCATCTGAGAATAACAGAACAAATGCATAGAGTACAAAAGCAGAAAGTACCCAAAAAAGGGCAAATAACCCACCAGCACCTTTGCCTCCTAGCATCTCCACCACTACAACGGCAGCAACAAATGCTATGAACATTACAATTAGTTTTTCTTTTTTGCTTGCGCGATTCTTCTTTTCCTTCTTTTTCAGTTTGAGTATCGTAATGCCATTTTTAAAAATCGTGAAGTCCACTTCAATTTCGGCACTACCACTATTCTCTTCTTTATATAATTTGCGTCGATACCATAACCAAAAAACTTTCACAAAAGTTACAATACCCGCAAAAACAGCAACCGCCAAAACAGGCCACCAATCAATATCAAACGACGTTGCCTTGCAACGCTCTTTGGGTTCCGAATCCCGGCGCGGTTCCGCCGGTGCGGGAGGATGTCAATGCAACACCTGCAAAAGATACAACGACTGTTTATGTATATCAATTTCCACATCAAGTGGCCCGCCACCCGCATAGACTACCGTTGGCAAGCTCTTACCGGAAAATTCTTTCAAGAAAGACCACTGCGACACCTCGGTGGCGACACCATATGCAAGAGCGGCAATAATGACCATTACAAGGAAGAACTTTACAGCATAGAATAGATAATCAACGCCATACATCGCACTACTCTGCGTTATAGTACCCTCTATACAGGCATTGTCTGAAGACTTTTTGGGCCCATCAATAATTTCATACACGACAGAACCC
>CAZGWO010000110.1:0-1820 GCA_964528835.1 uncultured Pseudobdellovibrionaceae bacterium | reverse complement strand
CTTTCTGTGCTTCACGAAGCAGAAGTCGCATATTTACAGCGCTTTGCAATAACGTCGCGCCGGCAGGCACAACAAAAACATTCATCTGCTGTTGTGAGGCACGCAAACGATCAATAACTGATGTTACTTCTTCGTCTGACTCAATATAAAAAGGTTTTATAGATTTCATAGGTATAGTATATCACATTTCATTAATTTCTTCACACTATTTACGGTAATGCGTCTACGCTATGTAATCTGCTCCATCGCACTACGTAAAATCTGCGTAATTGTACGCTCTTCTCGGGCAAAATCCATTGCAACATGCACCAATCCCATCGGTGTGATATCCTGCGGATCACGCAAATCTTGAGTCACATCCATAACACGTCGCACATCCTGTGGCTGTAAGAATCCAACTTGCGGCGACCCGATAAATGCTAACCGTTCCACCCAATCACTCTCTGTAATTACACGACTAATGCCTGGTAATGCACTACCACCACCACAAAGGTAAATGTGGGATGGTAAAGGGTCCGTTTCTGCAAATTCATTCAAAGACAACTCTACGCCATCTAACCAAATTTTGCAATCATCTGCAAGAATGTCCTCCACATGCCGTGCGATATCCTCTGCCAAATCACCACGAGAATAACGAATCTTGAGTGACTCCGCTTCTGCAAAGTCAATATCCAGATCACGCATAAGACGCTTTGTAAAAGCACGTCCGCCAAGAGCAAACATCTTTGTTCCTTCAAGTCCACCACCGCGTACAACGGCAATATCTGTTGTACCACCGCCAATATCAATAAAAACTGCACTAAAGTCCATCGCATCCTCCGGTGAAATCCCACTGGCAACAGCATACGGTTCAGCAATCACGCTCACAAGATCTACATCCAGTGCGCGCGCAATCTCTTCCAGCGCACCGAGGTGAACAATTGGTGCATACGCATTAAATACACTAATAGAAACGTTGCGACCCTGAAAATCTAATGGATTATTTACGCGATATCCATCAATACGTACATCTACGATTACCGCATTAATTAACTTGATATCAATGGGTCGCCCAACTTCCCACACAACCTGATTTTGAATGCGCTCATATGCCTTCTGTTGCACTTTTTTCATGATTGCACGCAGTTCCGACAACGAAATTTTAAGCGATGGATTAATACGTTCATAATGCACCGTTGTCGTAGTACCTTTTACTAACTCTCCGGCAATACCAATCACTGCTTTCTGCGCTTTTTTAACACCGGCACTTTCCTGCGCCTGTATAATTGCACGACGCGACGCCTCAATCACGCCGGCAATATCGCTCACCGCACCACTATTCATATTACCTGGTGTCTGATGCACTCGCCCGACACCATTAATGATGGCCTTTTGTGACTCTGCGTCCACGGTAAAAACAAGCGCTTTAATGACTTCCGTACCAATATCAAGCGCCAAAAGCGGTCCTGTCAAGTTATTGCGATGAAATAATGTTGCTAACACGACTTTTATCTTGTTGTTTTTCTTTTCCTCATGCGATTACTACGCATGTGTCACCTATCCTTTCATAACCACAAACCACTTCCATTGTACCACACTGAAGAGATTATAATCAACCACGCAAACATCCAACTAGATACGTAATCTTGATCAATGAATTTCTTCTCAAATTCAACAATTATACAAAAAGGCATCCCGTCAAAAAAGATACCTTTCAAAGCGATTTGCCAATCTCCTAATGAAGACTGCGCTATACAATATTAACTTCCTTCGCAGGTTGATAAACTGTGGGTGTGCCAGGACTTGAACCTGGGACCTCTTCATTATCAGTGAAGTGCTCT
>CAZGWO010000109.1:0-1863 GCA_964528835.1 uncultured Pseudobdellovibrionaceae bacterium | reverse complement strand
ATAGAGATCACGGAATTCACTAACGTGTGCCAGACCGTGGATATCGTTGTCCAAGTAAACAAATGCGCCGAAGTGGTTAATCTTGTCTACTTTACCGTCCACAATATCACCAACTTTGTAACGTTCCATAACAACATTCCATGGATCTTGTGCCAACGCCTTCATAGAGAGAGAAATGCGCGTATCATCAATGCCGATGACCTTTGCCTTTACCGTGTCACCTGTCTTTACGATATCGCGTGGGTCATCAATAAGTTGCCATGCCAGTTCTGAGATATGCACGAGTCCCTCCAGGCAGGCGCCTTCTTTGCGCAAGCCTTCTTTTGTTGGTGGAAAGAACTTTACGAACGCGCCGAATTTGACAACACCACTGATTTCACCTTCAATTTCATCACCAACTTTGAGCGTTGCGAGCGCTTCGCGTTCTTTTTTGCTTCCTGCAGCTTTTTCGCTGACGATCAATTTTTCATCTTCACGACTTGCGTCCAGAATAACAACAGTTAATTCTTTACCGACGAGTTGTTTGAGCATTTCTAAAATTTTGGTTTTATCACCATCCTCTACGCGTGGATAATTTTCACTTGATAGTTGTGATACCGGCAAGAACCCGCCAATACCATTAACTTCTACAATCAAGCCACCCTTATTGGCATCGCGGATCTTTGTGATAATCGGCTCTTTTTCTTTTGCTTTTTCTTCCAGATCATTCCATGCACTATCATAGGATGCTTCACGGATTGAGAGCTCAATGTAACCGTCATCAGTATCAAGATCAATTACGGTAGCGCTAACAACATCACCAACTGCAATTTTTTTCGTTGCCATACCATCTTTTGTTTCACGACCAATGACAATGCCGGTGCCGAATACACCGAGATCAAGGTAGACAATGTTGGAAGCAACACTCAGCACTGTCCCACGAACGACATCATTAATTGCCGGCGGTTCCGGTGATTGTTCGAGGAGTTGTGCCATGGTCTTTTCGTTGTGTGTGTTTTGTGTATTGTGTTGCACATTATCACTATCTGCCATGGAAGTTTTTTTATCATCCTTGGTTGATGTTGATTTTTTTGCAGATTTTTTCTTTGGTGTTGCGACCTTCTTTTTCGTACTTTTCTGCGCGACATTTTCTTTGACATCTTCTTTTGATGTTTTCGTGTCATTTTGTGCAGCTGTTGTAGAATCTGCATTGGTAACCTCCTCAACGATAGAATCGAGTAAAGTATCTTCTTTTGTTGCCATAGAGCGTATTTTTTGCAGCACTGATTAAACAAAAAACACTCACACAACGGCATTGTAAGGACAGTGCGTATGTGTCGGAGTGCGACGCTTACTCGCGGGATTATGTTGAAGCATCCCGTGCCGCAATGTAATTAATGATTATAAGTACGCTGTGATTTTATCATGCATATGGCGTTTTGACAAGAGCTAAAAGTTTTTCGTTATCATACAAGTGGTGCAGTGCGTCAATGTCCATTGTAATTAATCAATAGGTATTTTGAATCAGTTGTCATCAGTTATATTGTTGTGGATACGGAGCAAGTATGACAGTATCTGTCTCATTATTATTGCAGTATCAGGCAAATATTTTTCTAAAAGTAATGAACAACATTGTTTATTGCGCGCTTGACGAAAAGTAGTTTCCGGCTATAGAATAGGAGTGTTATGACAATTATTTCATGGATACAATTAGTCGTGGCAGTTCTCTTGATTGGTGCGATTTTGCTGCAACAACGTTCTTCCGGTCTTGGTATAACATTTGGTGGTACAGACGGCAGTTACTATACGCGTCGTGGTTTTGAGAAATTTCTCTCTCAAGCGACGAGTGTTTTGGCAATCATTTTTATTGCTGTATCTATTGCA
>CAZGWO010000108.1:740-2097 GCA_964528835.1 uncultured Pseudobdellovibrionaceae bacterium | reverse complement strand
TGCAGTTGGTAATCCTGCCGAACGATTTCATGAAGATGCGTTGCGCATGATGCGAGCTGTGCGATTTGCCGCGGAGTTGGGCTTTACGATTGAAGAGCATACTGCCGCAGCTCTTGTGGCGCATGCCAACTATATTGAAAAGATTGCCATGGAGCGTGTTCGCGATGAATTTTCACGGATTATAATGAGTCCGCATCCGCGCCATGGCATACAGATGTTATCAGATATGCATCTTCTTAAATATATCATACCGGAACTGGAAGATGGTATTGGCGTAGAACAGAATCATCACCATATTTACACAGTGTGGGAGCATAATCTTCGTGCATTGGAGGCATGTCCGAGTAAAAAATTGTCTGTGCGTCTTGGTACATTACTTCATGATGTTGGCAAGCCGGCGGCAAAGCGTGGTCGAGGGCGTCATTGCACGTTTTACAATCATGAATATATTGGCGAACGAATGACGCGTGTGATTTTGCGACGATTACGTTATCCGAAACGTGTTGTGGATCATGCGGCATTACTTGTGCGTAATCATATGTTCTTTTATAGTGTTGGCGAAGTAACAGAAAGTGCTGTACGACGTATCGTGAGCAAGGTTGGTCGTGAAAATATTAATGATTTGATTGACGTGCGTATTGGTGATCGTTTGGGAAGCGGGAGCGCGAAAGCGAAGCCATATAAATTACGTCATTTTGAGTATATGGTGGAGAAAGTTTCTCATGACGCCGTAAGTGTCAAGATGCTCAAAATTAATGGCGATATTATGATTCGTGAGATGGGCTTTAGTCCGGGACCGAAAATCGGTGCAATTTTGGAGGCGCTTCTAGCAGAGGTTATTGATGATGCGGACAAGAACAATGTGTCATATCTCAAGCAACGTGCACAGGAATTGGAACGTGAAGACTTGCAGACATTACGCACGGCAGCACGGCAGCGTATTATGCAACAACGTGAAGCGGATGAGGCACGTTTAAAAAAACGTTACTGGGTAAAGTGACGCCTTTGCATGTAGTGTAATAATGTTGATTATTGTATGGTTATTTTTATAAAATCTACAGATAATATTGTCGCTATAATGCGCCGTGCCGGGTATGCTTTTCAGAAACATGTTACCGGAGGTGAATTGGCATTTGTGCGACGTCTGGGTGCTCGTGGCGATTTCCCACGTTTTCATATTTATGCAAAAGATGTTGACTTTGGGAAGGTACGGGTCAGTATTCATTTGGATGTTAAACGTGAAACACATGGAGATGTTGCGGCGCACAGTGGTGAGTATGGTGATGATAGTGTGCTCATTGCGGAAGTGGCACGCTTGAAAAGTCTGCTTGATGTGGTAGACTAAATGCGTCGGAAG
>CAZGWO010000108.1:0-730 GCA_964528835.1 uncultured Pseudobdellovibrionaceae bacterium | reverse complement strand
GCGCATTGCTGATGAGCGCCGTGCGCACGATATTGCTCTGCGCCGCCGTCACCATGTACATTAAGTACGCTGTGTAGTACAATATAGTGGCAGTGGCATATTGACCATAGAGGCCGAGGTGGTGAAATTGGTAGACACGCCAGGTTTAGGACCTGGTGCCCTCTGGGCGTGGAGGTTCAAGTCCTCTCCTCGGCACCAGAACAGAATTTATCCGCCTTTGGCGGGCTTTTTCTTTGGCGGCGCGGAGCACTGCTGTGATACTGCGTGTTTTTTACGCATGAGACATAAATCTCAATAGTCATTGTGTATAGTTAATTATTTCGTAATCATTTTTTAGGGAGGTTTGAGAGAAGCTTGGCACTTTAGTGCGTTGGCGGAGAAGCTTTTTGGTGTTATTGTTGCGGTGCGTTTGTGGTTACGCAAGAAATGTTTTTTGTTTATGTGTTGTAGGATCGGTATAAGTGATTTCCACAGTCATTGTTTTAACGTTTACTGTAGCACGCAATGTGTGATGATTGGTTTTCCATGTGAGAGTAAGTGTATGTTCTGTGTGTGTGCAGGAAAACGTACCATTATCAAATACAGGATGATTGTTGCGGATAGCAAGAATTTTCATAAGGCGTTTGACAACAGGGCGCTGTAGTTCTTGTTGGATTTCTTTTACCGAGTAAGCGTGACGGTTGATGTTGCGACCAACATCTGTTTTTTTTAAAAGCTCTTCATCATTTAT
>CAZGWO010000107.1:0-2098 GCA_964528835.1 uncultured Pseudobdellovibrionaceae bacterium | reverse complement strand
AGAGCAGCGGGCTTCTATCCCGTCGGTCGGGGGTTCGAATCCCTCCCGGGGTACAATACACACTGTATGCATGACTGTGTATAGCGACATTATTGACGCAATAACGCAAGTTCTGCCTTATCTTGCATGCTAACACGCAAACTTTCGCGCGATTTTTGAATTGCTAAGTTACGCGTTCTTGCATCAAGCACATTTTTCCGCAAAAATGTAATCGTCTCACGTGGGAACTTCGCCATCGCTACCGACAGTAACCACGCATTGGCAAGTACCACATACCGTGCACTGTTTTTCACATGCGCGCTAATTGTAAAAATCTCTTCCAGACGCTCCCGCTCCATAAAATGCACTAAAAGTATCACCAATCCAGCACGCGCTGTAAATTCATTTTGACTCTTACACCATGCGCACGCCATGCGCCACGCACAGTCCCTGTCGCCTTTATCTGTAAAAGAGAGTGACGCAATCGGCGAGTCAATCTGTGCCCAACTATCCACTTTTGTAAAATACGCTTCCCAACTTTGCCACATTGTGCAAAACGGTGCTTTTTTGTATGAAAGCGCAAGTCCCTCAAGCATCACCAACTCATACACGTCCTCTTTATCCGCTTGCGCATATACGCGCAGCGCCTTCTCATCGCGCGCAAGCGCATGCGCAATCTTGCGTAACTTCCCCATCCGTACTCCGAGTACATTCTGCTTCGTTGCTACAATATGTGTGTTAAATTCTTGATAATGCACATCAATATGCTTATATAATTCTTCTAGAACATTCTCCATACTACATATCATGCTTACTATATCATAAATAAAACAACTATAACACTACACTGCACAAAACATATCATAAATTTACCTACAATACAATTGTAAACTATTGACAGTATCAACAATAAATTGTACCATTTAATTGGAATACATCCACCAAAACCACAAGGGGGCTATGTACTATGGACGCGCTGTCATTAACCATTATCGCTATCTGTTCAGCGATGATTGTCGACGGACGGATGATTGCCATCCCCATTATCGTATTGGTAATCTTCCTCACTATTCTCGGTGTTTGCGTATAAAAAAAGGGATATGATTCAATGGAATCATATCCCTTTTCCATTACTTACACACTCCATGCAACGTTTCCCTACAACTTCGCTGCTTGCAATTGCCAATGACGTGTAGTACATGCACGATCATGACAACCACATTTCCATGTATTATCATACCACTCACAGGTATAGGCAACAAAGTATGCTGTTTTGTCTGTAAGATTGAGGTCTTTTAACGTTGCTCTTGCACTACCGCGACACCAGGCGTTTGCAATGGGTTGTCCACTGGCACATGAGAGTGTAAACGGTTGCCATTTCCGATTTTTGTAAACGTAGCCCTTGTTGTAAACGTAGTGATTCTTCTTACCATTTCCCACAATAGTTTCAACTGTTTGTACATCTTTACAACGAGCAGTAATCAACAGTGCGTTGTCACTGTACACGGCATAACTTGCTCCAAAATTCTTGTGTACCGGCACTGTATTGGAGTACTTGTGGCAATCAGTCGGCGTAATAGGTGTCGGTGTCGGTGTTGGTGTTGGATGAGGGTCTGTGCCACCATCACCACCGCTGCCTCCACCGCTATTGCTGTCATCGCCACTTACGATACCATTAATGTATTCTTCCAGGTTGGTATAGCCATCGTGATCCTGGTCACCATTGCGATCGCTTGGATCGTTAGGATTGAGTCCATGACTCCTTTCCCAGGTGTCTGGCATGCCGTCGTGATCGGAGTCGACCGGTGGCGTACCTTTATCCAGCTTCGGCCATCCACTTATGTCTGAAGGTGTACGCACTAGGGACCACGTTCCGGTCAGGACTTCGTGAATGATCCTCTTGTCCACAGCGTCCCGTACCTTTGATGCACCCATGGTAGGTAGCAGCGTCTTTTCCAGTGAAGACGCGGGGTCAATGGTAATCGGAGCAGAGGCTTGTGGCCAGGGCTCGGAAGCCGCCAGAACAGCCGGATCGGCCGGAGCGCAACGATAACACGTCCTGTTCGCGTTATCGGCCACGAGGGACCACTCATCGTAACTGCTGTCAGGTCGCAAATAC
>CAZGWO010000106.1:0-2286 GCA_964528835.1 uncultured Pseudobdellovibrionaceae bacterium | reverse complement strand
CCATTGTTTGAGTATGATTCAGCAATCATATCAAAAACCACAACAAGAATTGTGGTAATGATGTAAAAGGCAATAACAGCAGCAACTTCTGCAACTTGTCCAACACCAAAAATAACGATACTTGCACTAAAAAGCGCAAGTATTATAAGTACTGTAAAAAAATATCTACGTCCAATGTACCGAATAATCTGGTGTAATACCAAGAGCGCGCCAAGCACAGCAATGGCAGTAACAAAGAAAAATATACCTGTATCTTTTAATCCGGTAACTTCCTTAAAATATACTGAAAGAATGTAAAGCAAGAAAGCTGTGCCAAATCCAAGGAGAAAACGTACGAGCAACACGACATTAAGAATACTTTTTTGCTTCATATATCACACCTTTTCGTTATATCATTTTCTTTCAAAGAATCTATTGCGTTACAACAATGCGACGAAAATGTTTTTTTCCTACCTGCAAAATTTTATCAGCGTCTTCTGCAACAAATGTTCTAGTGATCTCCATAATTTTATCATTGTCAATGCGCACACCACCCTGTTGCATCTTACGACGTGCATCACCCCCACTTACAGCAAGTCCTTCCGCAACAAGTACATCACGTATTACTTGTCCCATGCGCACGGTTATAAACGGTACGTCGTCCGGTAGCACCTTTTTACTAAATGTTGCAATAAAATATGCCTCCTCAGTGGTAGCGCTTTGTGCGTCATGTAAAAGTGTTACCAGCGCTTTTGCCAAGCGCAATTTGGCATCGCGCGGATGCACGGTGCCATCTGCCATGCCATCATAAATCTTTGCAACCGTATCAAGTGGAACACGTGTACAATGAGTAAAGTACGGCACAATCATCTCATCTGGTATACTCATTACCTTACCAAAAATGTCACGTGCGCTGTCAGTAAAATTGATCGTATTACCCCAACTACTGCTCATTTTGCGACCATCTGTTCCAGGGATTAACTCTGTCATAATAACGTCTTGCGGCGTTTGATCATAGAGTGGTTGCAATGTACGCCCCGCTAACATATTAAATCGTTGATCCGTACCACCACATTCCACATCCGCATGCAAATGCACACTGTCATAACCCTGCATCAATGGATAAAGTACCTCACGCAGACTCACACGCTTTCCAGCATCAAGGCGACGTTTAATATTATCCCGTTGAATAAATTCATGCACGCTAAATGCGCCGGCAAGCTCTCCAATCTCTTTAAAGCCAAGTTTATTAAGCCAGTCAGCATTATAGACCACCTCCACGGTACTCATGTCAATAATCTTCCCCACTTGCTTAATGTAAGTTTGCATATTCTCGGTAACGACCGCATCTGTCAACATAGGACGCTCAGCATCCTTATCTGATGTATCCCCAATTACGCCAGTAGCATTACCTACCAACAAAATAATTTTGTGTCCTAACTTTTGGAAATCACGCAATTTTAAGAGCGGCACCATACGTCCAATATGTAAATATGGACTTGTCGGATCCATGCCAAATTTTACGCGTAGCACATCACCGGCTGTCAATCGCTCCCTAAGGCGATCTTCATCAATTACTTCAACAACACTACGTGTGAGCAATTCTTCTATCTGCTTTGCTTGTGATTTCATAGAAAAACTACTTAAGACCAAGTTTGCGCTTTGCAAGGCGATACTGATCGTCGCTCATCATGCCAGCTGCCTTCATTTCCTCCAATTGCTTAATGATTTGATCTTTATTCTTCTCAATGTTTTCCGGCGTCATCGCCTTCTTCATAACCTCACGTTGTTTCTGCGGGCTCATCTTCTGAAATTGCTTCCATGCAAATCGCTGTACCATATTCATTTGTGAGATATCCGGTGTACCCGGCATACTGGCAAGCGTGTCTGCAATATTCTGCGATGACTGTTGTGCGCCTTTTCCTTTTTGCGCATTATCGGTTACATTCTGCCGTGCGCCTTTTTTTCTAAAAAAATTCTTTAACATAATTTTTCGCTACATTACACTAATTAATTATTTCGTAATAACACGCATGTGACGTCTATTATAAATCGTTACAAGAAGCGCCGTTGCTACAAAAATAGATGAATACGTCCCTGCAATAATACCGATTAATAACGCCAATGCAAAATATAGCAGTGATGCACCACCGAAGAAAATTACCGCAAGTAGAACAACTACCACTGTCATGGAGGTATTGAGCGAACGTGCAATCGTTTCTCGAGTGGAGCGATTCACAATGTCTTCAAATGACCATTTCTTTCCGTGACGTAAAATATTCTCACGAATACGATCATAGACAACAA
>CAZGWO010000105.1:0-2323 GCA_964528835.1 uncultured Pseudobdellovibrionaceae bacterium | reverse complement strand
ACTGAGCTAAGGTGGCTTATTTATAATTCATGTTGTTAATGATATTTGCAAAATACTTTGCCATTGTAACACAAGTTAACGATCATGACTATACCTTTGGATCTTACTAATCTTCTTGAGTTGGTTAATAGCACGCACGTTCTTTGGGTCAAGTTCAATAACTTGTTCAAAACACTCCGCAGCATCACGCACATTATTTTGTACAAGGTAAACTTGACCCAAGAGATTGTAAGCCTCTGCATCACGTGGATCATGTGCAATACGCTTAATGAGCATTTTCTCACGTTCCGCTATTTGTTCATCAGATGATTCCTCCTTAACACTACCACGCTTCTGTTCATTCACATCACTTTCGGCAATAATTGTATCAGAAATTGACATTGGTACTGTTACAGAACCATCTTTCCGCACGCGTTGTGGTTGTATTGGTGCATCCGCTACAGATACCATTCTGCCGTTTCGCCAATGTGCACGACGAAAAATCACAATAATAACACCAACGCTTACTATAAAAATGATCGGGGGAATAATTATATGAAATATTGTGATTGCCATAGCATTATACTTAATGCGTTAACACGCATTAAAGTTCAAAGCGGACAAATTCTTCTACTGTAATCTTTTCACCTATCTTTGCAATAGCCTCTGTAATCACATCGCTAACCGTCCGTTCCGGATCTTTCACAAATGGCTGTGAGAGGAGTGCATTCTCCTCACGAAATTTCTTTTCCTTTCCCGCAAGAATTGTATCTATAATTTCTTGCGGTTTTCCCTCTGCTGCCAACTGTTCCACCCATACTGCCCGTTCCTTCTGAATCACTGTATCAGAAACATCGTCTGCAGAAACAACCTGTGGATTACTGGCAACAACATGCATCGCAAGATCACGTGCGAGATCTTTAAAGACTTCATTGCGCGCAACAAAATCCGTCTCACATAATACCTTCACCATACCTGCAACCTTCCCATTTGAATGCACATAGGAACCAATAATACCCTCATGTGTCTCACGGTCCGCTTTTTTAAGTGCCTTTGCCTGACCGCGCTTACGTAATAAATCACGTGCAATGTCCATATTGCCATCAGCTTCATCAAGCACTTTCTTAACATCAACAACGCCAGCGCCGGTTTCTTCACGCAACTTCTTAATATCTTCCAACATATTTCTTTTACTTATATTTATAACACAATCTACGCACGCTTACGTGCGGCACGTGTCTTCTGCTCACGGCGTGCGCGTGGTGAACGCTTTTTTTCCTGCACTTTCGGTGCAATCGGCGCAACACCATCAATACTCTTCATCAAAAGCGTCAAGATCAACTTTACCGATGAAATCGCATCATCATTTGCGGGAATTGCATAATCAACATATCGCGGATCAACATTCGTATCTGTAATTGCAACGACTGGAATGCCCTGCTTACGTGCTTCACGTACAGCGAGCGCATCTACGTTAACATCAACAACAACGATTGCACCGGGTAATGTGTCCATCTTTTTCAAGCCACCCATTTTACGGTTAAGCTTCTCAATCTCCTCTCGTTTCTTAAGTTGCTCAAACTTCGTATACTTACGGAAGCTACCACGCTCCATGTCGTCTTCCATTTTAAGTAACGCGCGTACGCGACTGCGAATCTGTGAGAAATTCGTAAACGTTCCACCAATCCATCGTTCCACAACATACGGCTCATCAACACGCTGTGCAGCACTTCGAATTAAATCAACCATTTGCTTCTTCGTTGTTACGAAAAGAATCTTCTTGCCACTCTTGCGCACTGATATCAAAAAGTCTTGCGCTTCACGAATACCTTTCTGCGTCTTAATAAGATCTATAATCGTTACGGTACCGCGCACACCGAATATATACGGCATCATCTGCGGATGTCGACGTGATTTCTGATGACCAAAGTGTGTACCAGCTTTTAACAATGCCTCTAGGGAATCATCAATGTCGTCAAACTGCATATCAACAAAGAAGTCCTTCATTGACGTAGGCTTCTTTGCAACCGCTTGCTCCGCTACCGGAGTGAGAGCGTCAACTTCCTCTGCTGCATCAGCAGTCACTGTTTTTTCTGTCATGATATTTTCCTTAATGACCACATCTGCGACGCGCAATTCACGCTTACGCGCAATACCCAATCTCTATGGCACTAATCTTACCATAAAGACAGGACAGGTATCGCATTGAACGCAGATGTAAAGATATTACTTCTAAAGTATAGACAATCATCACTGACTTGTCAATTTCTCGAGGACATGCTATAGTGGTCATCGTTAGTTACTTTTTGATTTTATTAACATATATACCACTTTTATGAAAACG
>CAZGWO010000104.1:0-2363 GCA_964528835.1 uncultured Pseudobdellovibrionaceae bacterium | reverse complement strand
TACGGTAGCGTTGGTAAATATGTGTGCAAATGTGACATGCTTAAGCGGTGTATAACACAATGGAAAAGGGTATGTCTTCTGTGCACGTGATAAATGTTTGACATCGGAGTTTTGATACTATGGCACAAGATTTGGCAATACGATTTAAGGACGTGAGTTTTCGTTATGATGGCGGAAAGGTAACATTGGAGGATGCGTCTTTTACGGTGCGCTACGGGGCAAAAATCGCGTTAATGGGACAAAATGGCGCCGGCAAGAGTACGCTTTTTGATCTCATTCGTGGTGTGCATAAACCACAGACCGGTAAGATTTTTATTGATGATAATGCGACGGTCGCTTGTGCGCAACAAGTCGTACCACGTGATCAGATGGATGTGACAATATATGATTTTCTTGCACAGTATTTTATCGGGGAAGAGTATGATTGTAAGCGCAAAGTTGCGCAGTGCTTGCGTACGGTAAATCTTACTGTCACAACAGATGCTGTTGTGCGGGAACTTTCCGGTGGCCAGCAGGCACGTCTTCTACTGGCAAGCGCACTTATCCAAGAGCCGGACATTCTTCTTTTGGATGAGCCAACGAATAATCTGGATGCTGATGGAGTTGGACACCTGATGACGTTTCTCATGATGTATGATAAGACGGTAATTGTTATTTCTCATGATGCAGACTTTCTCAATACTTTTACGGATGGTGTATTGTATCTGGATATATACACACATGTCGTGGAGCAGTATGTCGGTGATTACTATACGGTTGTAGAAGAAATTAAAGCGCGTATAGAAAAGGAAAATCGTAAGAACGCACAGTTTGCAAAGAAAATTGCTGAGAATAAGGAAAAAATTAACTACTTTGCCAATAAAGGTGGTAAGATGCGTCTCTTGGCAAAGAAATTACGTGATGAAGTTGTAGCTATGGAAGCGGCAAAGGTTGACGTACGTAAGGAAGATGTTGCCATTCGCCCGTTTACAATTCCGGCACAGCCGGAGATTGTTGGTGATTTGATACGCATTACAAATCTTTCGGTTATGAAAAATGGTATACCGACAGAATGTGATGTTGATATAACATTACGCAAAAAACATCACTTGCGTCTCTTGGGTCCCAATGGCATTGGCAAGACGACACTCTTGGAACAGTTGGCATCTGGGCATGCTAAGGGAGAAACGGTTGCCGATAAGGTACGTCTCGGGTATTACCGTCAGGATTTTTCAACGCTGGATTTTAACAAGACCGTTTTTACAACATTACTGGACGTGATGCAAGTGCAGGAAGAAGAGCGTATGCGTGCTGTTGCTGCACGTTTTCTTTTGGGAAACAAGATAATGGACCAGAAAGTTGGTGTTTTGAGCGAGGGACAGAAAGGTCTAGTTGCTTTTGCGCAATTGGTGCTTATGGAGCCTGGTGTATTAATTTTGGATGAACCGACAAATCACATTAATTTTCGTCATATTCCGGCAATCGCTACAGCACTTGATCAATATGCCGGTGCGATGATTTTGGTTTCGCACGTTGATGCGTTTGTTTCGCAAATTCGCATTGATGAAGAACTTGACCTTGGTGCATTGTAGGGAGGTAATTTACATTGTCGTTGCACTTCTTGCAATGATAGCCAAAAGCGGTGCAGAGGTTTCTTCAAATAATACATTTTTGTTGTGTACTTCTTGTGCAAAGTACTATTTTTGCGTACAATAAAAGAAGAAATAAGATTAAGAATTTTTTTATGAATAGTAAAGTGATTGGAGGGTGGCTTGCAGTGGTTATCGCTGTCGTGATCGTTGTAATCTTGATTGTGCGTATGGAACATTCCACTGGCGGACAAACGGCGCAGACACCGGCGCAGATTTTGACGGTACGTGCAGACGATCATGTTAAAGGTGATCACGATAATCCTGCTATTACAATTATTGAGTATAGTGATTTTCAGTGTCCGGCGTGTGCGACAGCTTATACATATTTTACAGATATTGATACGGTTTTTCCGAAAGATGTGCGCTTTGTATATCGACACTTTCCACTGACACTTATTCATAAAAATGCTACCGCTGCAGCGCGTGCGGCGGAAGCGGCAGCGGTACAGGGACAATTCCGTGCAATGCATGATCGTCTCTTTACCACGCAAGATCAGTGGAGTGATAAGTTGGATGCGGAGGAGATTTTTGCGAATTATGCTGAAGAGCTTGGTATGGATCGTGCACAATTTATCGCAGACTACAAGAGTGATGCGGTGAAAGAACGTGTCAAACGTGATGCACGTGATGCGCGCGCGTTAAAACTTAGCGGTACGCCGACAATTTTTATTAATGGACAGCAAGCACGATTGCCACGTACAAAAGAGGCATTCTATGCGGCATTACGAGAAC
>CAZGWO010000103.1:0-2370 GCA_964528835.1 uncultured Pseudobdellovibrionaceae bacterium | reverse complement strand
CAATTAAAACCGGATTATTCTTACTGCGGCGCGAAAGCACCTGCATTATGCGACGAATTTCATCATCACGTCCAATAATCGGATCAATTTCATCTTTACGCACCCGCTCCGTAAGGTTTTGTGTATATTTCTTAAGTGCATCACCACCACTAGCAGCTTCCGCATCTTGACTGTCTACCGCACCGGAACGCACCGATGCCAATGTTGTACGAATCACTGCAGGATTAATACCCTGCTCTTGCAAGATCTTCTGTGCCGGCGATGATACATCAAAAAGTGCCAAGAGTAAGTGTTCTGTGGCAACATATGTATCACCCATTTGCGTCATCTGCTTTTCAGCGCTCTCCAAAATTTGTGCCAACTCTCGACTAAATACCATTTGTGAACTATCCGTAATCGTCGATGTTGCTACACGGCCGAGTGCAGATTCTACCGCACTACGCAACTGTGCAATGTCAACATTTTGTGCCGCCAAAACAGCTGCAACTGTAGCGTCACTCTGTCGCACAAGACCAAAAAGTAAATGCAATGCTGTTACACTTTGATGTCCGCGCGCCAGCGCCGCTTCTTGTGCACTTTGCAAAACTTCTTGCGCTTTCGTTGTAAATTTATTAATATTCATAGGACTATTGTTATTCTTTTATTTTCGGCAACACGTACACATCACGCACGCATTACTACATATTCAGTATACGCCACATTATTAGCACTCGTCAAGTGAGAGTGCTAACTTATTGCCATTATCACAAAAAGAGGCGTACGCTAAAAGTGTCATCATTAACCTTGTGCGTATGGACAGAACACATATGACAGAATCAACACCAACATTACACTACGGCGGCTTCTGGATGCGCCTACTTGCATTTATTATCGACAACGTTATTCTTGCTATTATCAGTAGCATCTTCTTTGGTAGTGCAGTTGTGGATACTACGGCAAGTGGTATATCCGTTCACTATAACGGTATCTATGCACTTCTGCCGGCACTTTACACAATTCTTTTCTGGAAATTCGCCGCAGCAACACCTGGTAAAATGCTTCTTGGACTGAAAGTTGTACATATCGATGGTAGCCCGCTAACATGGCGCACTATCATTATTCGCTTCCTCGGCTATATCCCAAGTTCTATTGTGCTCTGCCTCGGCTTTATCTGGATCGCATTCGATCAAAAAAAGCAAGGCTGGCACGATAAAATAGCACAGACAATTGTAGTTAAAAAGTAATTACATATAAAAACTACCGTCGATGCGGTAGTTTTTATTAATTGCACTAGTGTTCAGTATTCTCTTGAGTAGTTTTCTGCGCATTCTCCTGAGCAGTTTTCTGCAATACTTTTTGTTGTGCATCCGCTTCCTTCAAAATTTCTTCTGCAAAATGCAACAGCTTCGGATCAGTAATATCAACATGGCGCGTCTCAGTATTCCATGTATACGCCGGCAATAACACAAAAACATGGAATGCTTTAATTTTATCGTCAAGCCACTGCGCAAATGATGGTTTAAATATAATAATATGCCGCAAAAACACTTGATCACCTTCACTTCCGATACGCCGATCTTCAACTTTAATAATATGGAAAGCATTTGCCGTTTCAATAACATCGCTATATGCACCAGTAGCAAGTGCAAAAACTTTCTCGGCAATTTCCGGTAATAGATCATTAAAAGCGAACCATCCAGCATTACCGGATTGGTCGGCATGCACACCATCAGAGTACTTCTGTACCGCATCGGCAAAATCCATCCCCCTATCAATGGCCAAATGTGCCTCCAGCGCACGTTGACGCATAGATGTTATATCATACTGCTTCCTTGCATATGTCTCCAACGCCTCACGATACAACTGTGGCTTCACAATACGTTCTTCAAAGTCCTTTAATGTAAAGCCCCAGAGATTATAAATATTTTTCTGAATGAGACGCCCCTTACCGTAACGGTCGAGTTCTTGCTTGACACGGGCATGTACCTGTGCATCGGTAATTTCTATGCCGACACGTTTTGCAAGAATATAAACAATCTTATCCTCTATAAGCTTATCCAAAAGGGTATGTTCCCACAACTTCAACTTTTGTTGCCCCTCCGTCGTTGTAAAATCTATACGTACACCGATGCTCGCAAAGTCCTGATTTTCATAGAAATTACGCGTCGCCGCAACATTTTTCTCGAGACTAGCAATAGAAACGATATGCGTCCAATCAATTACCGCTGCTGGCAACGGTAGTACGTGTTTTGCCACACGTGTCAGTACATTGGATGATTGCGAAGAGTATACCAATGCAACAGCAATGCCAAGGACAATAATAACAAATACGCCACCGCCAATCATGGCACGTTTAATAAATGTCTTTTTTTTCGTATTTGTAGTTTTAGT
>CAZGWO010000102.1:0-2414 GCA_964528835.1 uncultured Pseudobdellovibrionaceae bacterium | reverse complement strand
TTCCAAATGTAACTGTTGACCACGGCAGCGAAGAACGAAATACCTTTGAATGCAGTAGTAACTCCAGCTGTTGCCGATCCTCCGACAATGAAAATTAGGAGATTGAGAACTCCGAGGTCAACTGCTGTATTAGCAACACCAACGATGCCAAATTTTGACAGTTGGAAGAAGAAGTGTTTCCAGTGAGAAAGTGCTGCACCGATACTTACACCGATAGTGGCGAGCACACTAAAGGCAAGGATTGTCATAATAAATGGCAGTTTCGGTAAAAAAGGAAGGCTGTTGTTGGAAATAACAGTAAAACCGAGTCCGAATATAGCGCCATTAATCGCTGCAAATATGAGATCTCTTGCAGTGATAGAGTGTGGATTTGTCATAAAATTTGTTCTATATGCCTAGCGGTGTGATCGTTGATTATAATGTTGATACTACACGTTTATGGATTGATCTCTTCTTCAATATCACGGATATCAGATGACCATGCCGGTGCCTGTGATTTTTGTTGTGGTGTAGCTGATGACGTAGCTGTGGCACGTGCTTGTTTCGTTAACTCTGTCGGTGAGAGTGTTTCGGCACGTGAAAGAACATTCTCAATGACAGCCCACGAAGCATTTTCATCAACGGGAATAACAACGGCAACCTCATCACCCGGTTCTGCGCGGAAGTAGGTAATGCTTGCCAAGAGAATCTTGTATGGTTTACCTTCCGTTACGACATAGAAATTGCCACGTTCATCTTGTGAAATAATACCGATAGCATTTTTACGTGGTGCCGGACCGATCTGTTTGTAAATGAATGCACCATCATCAGTAATTGTTAGTTTGAGAACATCACCTTCAACAAGCTTGGATTTGGATGCGTAGTTTGCCGGGACGGGGTACTGTTTGCCGTCGGCACCGATCATGATCTGCCCGTCAAACGTTCCCTCAACAACGGTGCCATTAACATTATCAAATTTGCGTTTGCGTCCAACTTTCTTCTTACCTTCAATTTGCAAAAGCATAGATTTCGCACCTTGAATCGTACGCTCTGCGCTACTAATCATTTCACGAAGGGATTGAATTTTCTGTGAGCGCTCTTCCGGTGAGAGCTTATCTAATGTATCATCGGTTTCCATAAGCTTTTTTTATTTGTATTTTGCACTTAAATGCGTTACTTTCACTATAGCACTTTTGGTGGATATCGGCAATAGATTTATAGATGTATGACATGTTGTGTTTGTAGGGAAATACTCGGAAGTCTTGTTGCGCTATTTTACATATCAGTATTTTCATGGTAAAATATTTTCATGGCAGAACGTGTACAATTGTGCACATTATTTTTCTTATTAGCAGTTGGAATGTTATGCAAAACTGGCGAAGGAGAACGGGTGGACTGGTTGTAGTATTTCTGTGCACAGCGTTGTTTTTCGGCAATGCTGATGTCGTATCAGCCAAAATGCTCAAGGGGAAGACGTATAAGAAGAATTATACACTCAAAAATGGCGAGGTTCTTGAGGGTGCCGGTGCCGGCAAGACGACGATTAAAGGTAATATCACTGTGCGCGATAAGGGCGTCTTGCGCAATCTGACGATTAAAGGCGGGCAAATTGCGTTGCGATCTGGTGCGAGCCTAACCGTAGAGAATGTGACAATTGATCGCGCGCCGGGTACGGCGATTGAGACGCGTGGTGGCGGGACATTGATCGTGCGCAATTCGCGCATCATCAACACGCGTGGCAAGGCGTTCTATATCCAGCGTGGTAAGCATATTATTATCACTGGTACGACCGTGCGCGGTTCCGGTGAAGAGGGGATTGATATTCGCAGTGGCGTCAGTGGTGTGATCAGCGGTAACGTGGTCACGAAGAATGCTGAGAGTGGCATTGAGGTGATTCTCGGTAATAGTGCGCTGAAGATTACGAAGAACGTGTTGAGCAATAATGGTGCCAGTGGCATCGCTGCACAGTACTATACGCTTGCAAAAAAACGCGGGAAGCTTACGATTGCCGGCAATACGATTCAGGGTAATAAGAGTTATGGGTTGGTGTGTAAGACGCCGAGTGGCGGACATCCCGGTGATACGTATTGGCGTGATTCTATGCATCTGGAGGATAATGTTGTCAGTGGCAACAAGCTTGGCAGTTTTGATAAGCGTTGTGCTGTGCGGAATATTAACTTAGTTGCCGTGCGTAAGGCGCGTAAAGTGGCAATGGAAGCAAAGCGCAAGGCGGCAGAGGAGGCCGCGCGCAAGAAAGCGGAAGCGGAGCGTCGGCGCAAGGAAATCGCACAGCAGCGACAGGTATTGACCGCAGCAGAGGCGGCATTGCCGGAACATGTGGCGCAAATTACGCAGGCGAAGCGTGCGCTTGAAGAAACGCCAAAGGTCACTGCGCTCTTTGGCGGCTTCCCAACAGAGCGCATTGAGGCATTGCA
>CAZGWO010000101.1:0-2434 GCA_964528835.1 uncultured Pseudobdellovibrionaceae bacterium | reverse complement strand
TGATATGATTAGCATATCGTCATTATTTATCTAATAACAGAGTAATTTTATGGAAATCGGAATGATTCTTGTTTTTGCAGCAGCTGCTGTAAGTGCCATTCTTGGCTTTATTGGTAGTGCAATCGGTATGGGTGTTGCCGGACAGGCGGCAGCTGGTGTCGCGTCAGAAAAACCAGAGCTTTTTGGTAAGTTGCTCCTGATGCAAGCATTGCCTGGATCACAGGGAATTTATGGACTCGTTGGGGCGTTCTTAATTCTCAATTTTGCCGGTGTTTTTGCGGGTGAGTCTGTAGCAACTGCTGCAGGATGGCAGTTTGTTATGGCGGCGTTGCCGATTGGCATTGCCGGTATGTTCTCCGGTATCTTACAGGGTCGTGTTTCCGCATCTGGTATTTTGATGATTGCACGTGACGCATCGCGTGTTGCGCAGGCAATGATTTTATCGGCGATGATTGAAACATGGGCAATCTTTGGCGTGTTGATCAGCTTTATTTTGTTGACATCAATCGGCAAGTAGCAGGGAGGCGGATAGCGTATACTCACTAATGAAAAGACATGGCTCTTCACGATATTACGACAAAAATTCTTGATGATGCGAAGAAACAGGTGGCGCAGATTAAACGTACTGCTACACGTGAGGTAAAACGCATTATGCAGGAAATGGAAAAGGCGAACAAGCAGTATGAAATACGCAGTGATCATGAAACAAGACAGGAACTTGAACGGCGTGAGCGTACGGCACTTTCGCAGGCGCGACGTCGGGCACAGCATATCATCAATACGCGTAAGCGACAGATTGTAGATGAAATTCTGCATGATGCAACTGTGCAGATTATACAAGCGAATGATGATGTTTATACAACATTCTGTAAGAAGCTTCTTGTTGACATTACACCGGATTTGCGCGCGCAGATTATCCGTGTGCGTGCACCGCAGTCTCGCGTAACACTTACGGAGCAAATCTGTGTAGCGGCCGGAATACAGGCTGCAGTTATTGTTGATACGACAATTACCGCCGGAATGGTATTGGAAAGTGGCGATGTTGATTATGACTTAACATTACACCGACGGATTGAGGATTTGGCACAGGTATTGGAAGCATCTATTGCACAGACGCTCTTTGCACGGTAGTACAATGATAATAGTGATCTAATGAATAGTGACGCATACATTTATGCAAATAGCCGTATTGCAGCTCTAGAATCGGAGTTGCTTTCGGCGTCGCAGTTAGAGCGCATGATGAGCGCAAAGACTGCTGATGAGGCATTTCTTGCACTTAATAATACGTTTCTTGCACCATATATTGCCGGTGGCAGTCGTAAAGATCTGCCACGCATGTTACGTAAAAGTGTTAGCGCGACAAAGCATTTGATTACGCAGATTGTGCCGGATGAAGATGTACTTGCCGTTTTGTGGTTGCGTTATGATTTTTACAACCTCAAGGTCATTGTTAAGGGGTATCAAGCAAAGCTTTCTAAAGAAGAAATTCTTGAGCTTTGTTTTCATGCCGGTGTATATATGCCGGATGTAATGATAGATGCTGTTGCGCATGATACGGTTAGCAACCTTTTGCCGGAACTTGGTCAGGCATATGCGCAGGCACAGGAGGCACAGCAGGTTTATGAGATTGACTTTGCAATGAATAGAGGATATTTTGCTGCAGTACGTGCAATTGCCGCCGCTACCAAAGAGCCGTTTGTACATGCGTACGTTACGCGTATTATTGATTTGTTTAATCTTGGTACGCAGTTACGTTTGTTGATGACGTTACCGGAGATTGAACGTGACAAGCTCTTTGTTACCGGTGGGTCATTTACTATGCGTGCAATTGCAACGAAAGAGGAAATTTTGGAGCGCTATACAACAATGGGTGCCGAGACAATGTGGCGAGAAGCGATTGCGACATTTAATAAAACGCAAAATTTTGCTGTGTTGCAAAAGGCAGCGGATGATGCATTGGTGCAGTTCGTAAAAGATCAGGCAACGGGCACATTTTCTATTGTGCCGGTCTTCGGGTACTTCCTTGCGCATCGGAATAATACGCAGATTGTACGAACGGTAATTGCCGCAAAGGAAAGTACGATGGATGAAGTGGAGTTGCGTCGATTGTTGCGCAAGTTATATACATAATAATTTTTTAACTTATGACGTACAAAGTAGCAATTATTGGGCCGCCTGGCGTTACGACGGGGTTTAGCGCGCTTGGTGCTGTACCGTTTGCCGCATATACGCCAGGTGATGCGCAAGAAATTCTTACTAAGCTCATTCGCAAAACAAATGATACGACAAGTGTCGATGAGCAGTATGCTGTAGTGATCGTAATAGAGGAGTTACTCAGAGGTATTCCGGAGAAGGAGTACAAAGTCCTTGCAAAGAATGTCTTACCAAGTATCGTTGCCGTACCGGGTGTGGAAGGTTCACAAGGATATATGAC
>CAZGWO010000100.1:0-2441 GCA_964528835.1 uncultured Pseudobdellovibrionaceae bacterium | reverse complement strand
AGTTGTCTTGCTCATGCGAGACCGTGGGTTCGAATCCCACCCCTACCGCAGCATAGCGAGGATTGGAAACATATCAACTACTTAATAAATAAACTTCTGCCTTTTATAATAACCTCTCAACATGATGTCTGCTAACACACAGAAAAAAACACCACTTCGCTCGCTACCACAAACACCATTACGTGACTATTTGCATGACTATCTCACATATTTAGAAATTGAAAAAAACCGTTCACTTGCAACGATTACTAACTATGAACGCTATCTCGTACGCTTCATTCACTGGGCAAAAATTGCCACACCGGAAGAAATTACCTATGATCGCATGCGTCAGTATCGCCTCTGGCTCAACCGCCTTCACACAGCTACAGGCAAACCACTCAAGAAAACAACGCAAAACTATCATGTCATCGCTCTGCGTGCTTTTCTCAAATACCTTACAAAACGCAATATCGCTGTCCTGAGTGCTGAAAAAGTGGATGTTGGCGCCACGCCCAGTCGTAATGTTGACTTCTTGGATTATGAGGAAGTCGCGCGCCTTCTCCATGCCGCCAGCGGCAAGGATATCACAACACTCCGTGACCGCGCAATCTTAGAGCTTCTCTTCTCCACCGGACTACGCGTTAGCGAGCTCGTCAACCTTGATCGTGGGAACATTAACCTGAAACGTCGCGAGTTCAGTGTACGTGGCAAAGGTGGCAAACGTCGCATTGTCTTTATTTCACCTGATGCGGCAACGATACTTCATACGTACCTTGCACAACGCAAGGATATTGATCCGGCGCTCTTTGTCCGTCATGGCACAGGACGCCGTGCCCATGCCACAAAGAACTCTCTACGCCTCACGCCACGCACGATTCAACGTATCGTCAAGTACTATGCCGCAAAAGCCGGTATTACTAAAGATGTTCATCCGCACACACTGCGCCACTCTTTCGCAACCGACCTCCTTGCCAATGGCGCTGACATTCGCAGCGTCCAAACCATGCTCGGACATGCCAGCATTACAACAACACAAATTTACACTCACGTTACCAATCGCCAACTCAAAGACATTCATGCAAAATTTCATGGCAAAAACCACCGCAATACACAATAGCTATATACAAAAACGTATTCCGCCATCACTATGGTATCATGGAGATTATACCAATAAAGCATACATCCATGATTGAACTCATTACATACCCCGACACTCTCGGAAAAAATCTTACAGAACTTCGCAGTATACTCAATAAATATTTTTCTCATGTTATTGGTGGTATCCACATTCTGCCCTATTACCCCTCATCAGCAGATCGCGGTTTTGCGCCACTGACACATACAGAAGTAGATCCTTCTTTTGGTACATGGGAAGATATTCACGCACTTGCCAAAGATTATGCAATAACAAGTGATCTTATTGTTAATCACATTTCATCACAATCATCATACTTCCAAGATTTTCTACGAAATGGAAAGCAGTCAGTTTATGCTGATTATTTTATCACGCCGGCAAAATTTTCACGTCGCATTTTTCCGCGATCTCCCCGCACAAACAAAACACTACTATTCATTGATACGATCGCCAATACATTGCGCCACTACGATAAACTACTTCATATCAAAGGCATTAATAAGTACGCACTTCAAAAAATTTACCGTCCACGTCCCGGATCACCATTTGTTGAATTTACCGACTACCACGGAGCTACACATTCCCTCTGGTGTACATTTTCCAATGCACAAATTGATCTTGATATCAATAATGCTGCCGTACAAGAATTGTTACGTTCATACATTCATAACCTCTCAAAACACGGGATTACATCTCTACGACTAGATGCTGTCGGTTATGTCATCAAAAAACGTGGAACACCAAGCTTCATGATTCCGGAAACCTATGCATTTATTACAGAAATTGCACAAATAGCCCATGCACACAACATGACGGTCCTACCAGAAGTACATGGGCACTACACGCAACAATTGCGTCTTGCGCAAACACCCGGCGTCGACTATACTTATGACTTTCAACTACCAATTCTCGCCATCCACGCACTGTTTTCGAACACCACGAAAAAGCTCGTGCGATGGATTGACCTACGTCCAAACAACATCGTTACGACATTAGACACTCACGATGGTCTGCCAATTGTTGACGTCGCCGACCTCTTGTCAAAAGAGGAAATTGACGCTGTTGTTGCACAAATAAAGAAAAATGGTGGCAATGCAACACTTCGCGCATCTGGCAAAAATGCACAAAACGTTGATATCTACCAAATTAACTGTACATATTATTCAGCACTCGGTGAACATGATGATGCTTATATCGTAGCACGTGCCATCCAGTGTTTTATTCCCGGCACGCCCCAAATTTACTATGTCGGACTTCTTGCCGGCATAACTGATGAAGAGCTTTTAAAAAAAACAGATGTTGGTCGCAACATCAACCGTCACGC
>CAZGWO010000099.1:832-2496 GCA_964528835.1 uncultured Pseudobdellovibrionaceae bacterium | reverse complement strand
GCCGGGGTAGCTCAGTGGTAGAGCAAAGGACTGAAAATCCTTGTGTCGGCAGTTCAATTCTGCCTCCCGGCACAGATGCAGGTCGTGGGATCTGTAGCCCAATGGGGACTGTAGCTCAGGGGTTAGAGCAGACGGCTCATAACCGTTTGGTCGCAGGTTCGAAACCTGCCAGTCCCACACTTGATTTATGAAAAATGATTGAGTACACTACAAATAGTTGATATGCGAGTGTCGTATAATGGTTATTACACCACCTTGCCAAGGTAGAAATGGCGGTTCGATTCCGCTCACTCGCTCAAAAAGAAAAGGCGCCGTAGAGGTGCTTTTTTGGTGATATGCTAGTATGAGAAGGCAGTATATATAATCATTGTAATTGTGAGGAGAACAGTAGTATATTTAAGCGTGTGGGTCAGTGTGCTTCTTGGTATAAGCGCCGGTGTTTTTGTTGCTGTGGAATACTTTGCGCGTTGGGTGTATAGCATTTCTAACAATGTTATGCAGTCTATTGATAATAGCAATGCAATGTTTTTGATGATACACCAGCGAAAAGCTCGCCAGAAAGGTGAACGTGTTGACGGTGTTCATGCATTACCACAGGCAACGACATTACCAATTGATCGTGAACGCATGCGTCGCCAGGGTTGTGTTACTGATGGCTTTCTTTCCGGTTATGGTAATGAATTACGGAATAGTAAATTGATTAACCGCTTGTCATGCTACTATCTACATCGTGCTGTAGAGACATGGTTATCTGTACCGGATTGGAGTGTTGTTGATGAGATTAAAAGCAGTGTAACGCGTCATCCAATCGTTTACGGTATGTTTATTGCTGAGGCAATTGATGAGGATGCGGTTTATCGTAATACAATCTCTGGTAAACGTTTTCATTTTAAGAAAATGTGTAAACCTGGCACACAAGATCGTTGGGGAAAAGATACCTGTGTACCGGATTTTGATCGTAAGGAATATCGTACATACGTAACACAAATTATGAAAGAGGCGATTGATCATGATATCCAAGTGTTTCTTATTGGACAGGTGCAAGTTCAAGATGCGAAGCGACGTGAAGATTCTGATATCAAGAGTGTTTTGGATGATGTACGCGCCTATGCAAAGGAATATGATGTAGATATCATGATTGGTGCACAAACAAATGATTCTACAGACAAAGATTATTTACGCCTCTTTGATTTTATTGAAGGCGGTGTGGGAATTGATTCAACTGGCGCAATTGAAGACGGACCATGCTTTTCACGTTATTTACGGCAAAATTGGTGTTGGGCATTGTTGTGGCATGAGAAATATAGCAAGAAGGCGCGTGCAGTGTTTGTACACCTTGACTGGAGTGGTGCGCAAGATGATGATATGGCAATATTTGTACGCATGGATCGTGCGTTACGTGCACAAACATTACGCAATCTTCATGAAACTTTTCTCAAAAAAAACATGGGGTTTCTTTTGCCGGTCTTTACCGCTCTACCAAACCGTCATGGTGGTTGTTATGGCAATAAGGAACGGTATTACAGTCCTGATAGAAAATATGGTTGCGATGATGAAAGTGTTATTGAAGATATATTGACAAAAAGTAATTGATATGGTATATTACGCAGTTGCTTAGAGGCACATGATGTGATGCGTGCTAGAAGGGCAACCGTAGATATGTA
>CAZGWO010000099.1:0-822 GCA_964528835.1 uncultured Pseudobdellovibrionaceae bacterium | reverse complement strand
CAGAGTTATCCACAGGAAGGATTTCTGCGAAAAAATGCATACCTACGATAATGTGTAATATTCGTTTATGAATAGTTTATCTGGCGCAGTTGCAGTGATCGCACTTGCTTTTGCGTCAACGCAGACGTCTGTAGATAGAGATCTACAGAGTAATGGTGTTCAACAGAATGTATTAGTACGTAGTGATGGATTTAATGGTAATGAAGCGTCACAGGAAAAGGTAGAGCGAATTGCACGCGAGAAGATACTTTACAGGCAGCAGAAGACGCAGATCGGAAAGTGGCAGGCATTAAAAGCGAAAAAACAGAAGTTTCAAGCAAATGTTTCTGCGTATACGGCTGCAGCTGATGAGTGTGGTAAAAGT
This sequence comes from uncultured Pseudobdellovibrionaceae bacterium, assembly GCA_964528835.1. Taxonomy (GTDB): domain Bacteria; phylum Patescibacteriota; class Minisyncoccia; order Moranbacterales; genus JALVQA01. The sequence goes on along the minus strand of CAZGWO010000099.1, from coordinate 458 downwards.
GATGGTATAACAGCAAGTGGTGTACACGTTCAGTCACGACGTACATTGGCATGTCCACCGCAATACCCTTTTGGTACAAAAATTCACATTGATGGCGTTGGTACATTTGTATGTGAAGATCGTGGTGGTGCGATTAAAGGTAATCACTTTGATATTTATATGAAAACAAAAAAGGAAGCCTTTGCTTTCGGACGGCGTATATTGCCTGCATATGTTGTACAGTAGAAGTATAAAACCCCGCATTTGCGGGGTTTAGGTATTAAGCGTATAACGTTAGAAGTTTGTGATAGCGTCAATATACGGTGATTGATAGTGTGATGGGATTCTTAAAAAAAATTATAATAGTGGCATGTGTTCTTATTTTATCAAGATTGTATATTTGAAAAATTGATAGTATGCTGTCTGTTTGATGTGTAGTATATCATTGTTTTGAAAAAAATAAGACGAATAAATAGTAC
>CAZGWO010000098.1:0-2579 GCA_964528835.1 uncultured Pseudobdellovibrionaceae bacterium | reverse complement strand
TACCATCTTTTGTGTATGGCATATCTTCCTCTGGTAAAATATTTGATACAATACCTTTATTACCATGTCTACCTGATAACTTATCACCAACTTTTAAATTTCTTAATTCTGCAATTTGAATATAAATCCTTTTTATAATTCCATTTTCATTAATTTCCCCTTTGGCTCTATCAAAAATCTTTATACCAACAACCCTACCTTTTTCTCCTGCCTTTAACCTCTTTGAAGTATCTTTTACATCACCGGCTTTTTCACCAAAAATTGCCCGCAAGAGACGCTCTTCTGCTGTAAGATCGCCCTCACCTTTCGGCGTAATCTTACCAACAAGAATATCGCCACTGGAAACCTCTGCACCAATACGCACAATGCCTTCCTCATCCAAATTTTTCAAACGATCTTCGCCGATATTTGGAATATCACGCGTTACGACCTCCGGACCAAGCTTCGTATCACGCACATCCAACGTAAAATCCTCAATGTGAATAGATGTATAACGGTCATCTTGCAGTACGCTTTCCGAAATAATAATTGCATCCTCAAAATTATACCCCTGCCATGGCACAAATGCTACGAGAATATTCTGCCCCAATGCCAATTCACCGTGATCAGTTGACGCACCATCTGCCAAAAGGTCACCTTTCTTTACCATCTGCCCCTTCACAACACGCGGCACCTGATTCATGCTAGTCATTGTATTGGACCGCACAAAACTCTGTAAACGATAAATACGCTTGTATGTTTTTGTCTTTGCACCGGTCGGTGCTGCTTCTTTAACTGCAATGTGCATGCTGTCAACCTCCACAACTTCACCATCATGTTCCGCCAAAACAACTTGACCGGAATCAGCAGCCGCCTTATCTTCAATACCTGTACCGACAAGTGGCGTTTCCGGCTTAATACAACTCACTGCCTGACGTTGCATATTTGACCCCATTAATGCACGGTTCGCATCATCATGTTCCAAAAACGGAATCAACGACGTTGCAACAGAAATGCACTGCTTTGCTGAAACATCCATATGCGTCACATCCGTTGCACTCACCATACCGGGATGTCCTTTTGCGCGCGCACCAACCATTGGTTGTACGAAATTGCGATCATCATCCAATTCAACACCGGCATGCGCAATCGTCATGCGATCTTCAATGGCAGCATTAACATATGTCACCGTATCACCAACAAACGGTACAACTTGTATATCATCAATCTGTGCTTTCTTTGTCGCAACAATAATGTCTTTTACGTTCTCTTTCGTGACACGCGTCCCTTCCGAAAACGATCCAACGTCTTGCGCAAGAACATGTCCAAGCAATGCTTTTTCCGTTGTCTTTGCTGTATGGTATACCGGCAAGTACGGCGTCTCTAAGAAACCATAATCATTAATGCGCGCATAGGTCGCCATATGACCAACCAAACCGATATTTGGACCTTCCGGTGTTTCCACTGGACAAATACGCCCATAGTGTGAGTGATGCACATCACGTACCTCAAAACCGGCGCGCTCACGTGTCAGACCGCCCGGTCCAAGCGCGCTTAAACGTCGCTTATGCTCAAGTTCTGCTAACGGATTGACCTGATCCATAAACTGTGAAAGTTGCGAGCTTGAGAAAAATTCCTTAATCGTTGCAGCAACCGGCCGTGAGTTGATTAACTGACCCGGCATAACCGTTTCCTTATCGCATGTACTCATACGATCACGAATGTTACGCATCATACGCGCGAATCCGACACGCATCTTGTTCTGTATCAACTCACCAACACCGCGCACGCGACGATTACCCAGGTGATCAATATCATCGGCAACAGCGCTAGGATCATTATTCATACGAATCATTTCACGCACAATTGCCACAAAATCACTAATATTGAGAACGCGTCCTTCTTCATTATTCGGCAAATCAACACTGAGGCGTTGATTAAGACGATACCGCCCAACAGCGCCAATATCATAGCGATCAAAAGAAAAAAACATCGTATTAATCATTTGCCGCGCATTCTCATCGGTTGCCAAATCACCCGGACGCAAACGTTTATAAATTTCCAAGTATGCCTCACTTTGATTAGTTGTTACATCTTTTGCCAACGTTTCTGCAATGTAGTGCTTTTCACCCGTATCAACATCATTAAATAACTGTTCAATTTCTTCATTTGTTCCATAACCAAAAGCCCGCAAAAGTGCTGTTACAGGAATTTTGCGCTTACGATCAACCTTCACAGAAATTACACCGGCAACGTCCGTATCCAATTCAATCCATGCACCGCGATTTGGAATAATTTTTGCCCCAAAGAGTTTCTTGCCCTTCTGATACTCCATCGTAAAGAACACGCCGGCACTTCGCACCAATTGGCTAACAACAACACGCTCCACGCCGTTAATCACATATGTACCACGCGTCGTCATAAGGGGGAAATCACCAAGATAAATCTCCTGTTCTTTTACTTCACCTGTTTTTTTTACTGTCAAAATCGCCTTGGCACGCAGTGGCGCTTCATAGGAAATATTCTTATCTTTTGCTGTTTGCTCATCGCACTTTGGCTCATCAAGATAATAATCTGCAATACGCAACTCCAGGTCCTTA
>CAZGWO010000097.1:0-2593 GCA_964528835.1 uncultured Pseudobdellovibrionaceae bacterium | reverse complement strand
TACATTCTTTCACAAAAGTACCATTTCTAAAAAACAGTTTGAAACAGCAGATCTCTCGCACGGTAATGATGTTATGATCTTGCAGGAACACTAAGACAAAATTCTATGAAGCAACATACTATGAATAAAAAATTACTGCTTATTGTTGGACTCGGTAACCCCGGTACACGCTATACACAAACACGTCATAATGCGGGCTTTATTATGGCAGATATGATTGCAGAACATTACGCAGCATCTTTCCACAACCAACAGAACTGCCATGCGGAAATCGCACGCATAATAACGCCTCTTGGTAACGTGCTGTGCGCAAAACCAACAACATTTATGAATGATTCCGGTCGTGCAGTTGCAGCGCTTCTTGCTTACTATAAAATACCACACACGAATCTCATTGTTCTCCACGACGAAAGTGATCTGCTAATCGGGACATATCGGATTCAGTACGCACGCGGCGCTGCCGGCCACAACGGCGTTGCACATATTATTACAACACTTGGTACCAATGAATTCTGGCGTATTCGCATTGGCATTCGCCCGAAACAATCAATAGAGACGCCACGTCTACAGGCAAAGAATTTTGTCCTCACACCGTTTACAAAAGAAGAGCGATCACGTTTGGATGACGTAGTTTCCACAGCATGGGAGGCTTTTCTACTACAAAAAAAGTCATCCTGATATTCCGGTAGTACGTGCACACGCAAGGAGGGAAACGTGTACGCAATACTGCCGGAATACCAAAATGACTTTATGATACTACGCATGATAACACTTTTACTCCTTTTGTAAAGACTCGTTGCAGTCAATGTCATCAAATTTACATCAAAAGATTACCACTTCTAAAGAAAAATTTGCTATGACCATTCAAGAAAATGCTGATCATTTCGCACTTCTTACACTCCTACAAACAAAAGGTCTCGGCACCAAAACACTGCGCCGCTGGCGTGCAGCCACCACGTCATGGTCGGATGTTTTACATATAGATGATAACAACCATAATATCACTCTCTCACCACGACAACGCGCAGCACTTACTACAGCGCGTCACAATATTGCACAAATGAACCTAGCAGATGTATATGAACTATACAAAAAGCATAATATCACACTTATTACATCAGACGAACCTTCCTATCCACCGCTCCTGCGCGAAATACCGGATGCGCCGCTCCTCCTCTTTGTACGTGGTAAACAGGATATTCTTGCGAAAGGTCCATTTGTCACAATTGTCGGCGCACGTGAGTATACTCCCTACGGTAAACGTGCAGCATACAGCTTGGCATATGATCTTGCATCTGCCGGTGTAACAGTTGTCAGCGGCCTGGCACGCGGCATTGATACAATCGCACATAATAGCGCGCTAGATGCCGGTGGCACAACTATCGGTGTCCTTGGTGGAAGCCTTGATGATGCACACATTACACCACGCCAAAACCATAACCTTGCACATGCAATCTGTACAAATGGCGCTATTATAAGTGAATATCCCCTCTTTACAGAACCATCGAGATACACTTTCCCCGCACGTAATCGTATTATGGCGGCAATGGCGGCAATCACACTCGTTATTGAAGCTGCTGATAAAAGTGGTACACTTATTACAGCACGCAATGCATTAGAATATAACCGCGATGTCTGCGCCGTTCCCGGTTCAATATTCTCACCGATCAGTGTCGGCACCAATCACCTAATTCGTGATGGTGCGAAAATTATTACATGTGTACAAGATATTTTGGAAGAACTGCCACAACATACAACAGCGATGACAGCGCAAGTACGAAAGGATGCTGTTGATGACACTATTGCAAACTGCACAAATGATGAAAAACGTATTCTCTCATGTATTACTAAAGAAGCGCTCCATGTTGACAAGATTGCCGCAATGTCTAAACTAAAGACAACACACGTTCTCAGTGCGCTATCGCTGTTAGAGATTAAAGGTATCGTACATAATATTGGTGGACATTGTTATGTGCGCAATCGCTAAAATACATTTCATCTTATTTTTATAACCTATGAAGCTACTCATCGTTGAATCCCCCACTAAAGCGCGCACGATTGGTAAATACCTTCCAAAAAATGATAAATTTATTGTTAAGGCAAGCGTTGGACACATTCGTGATCTCCCAAAGAGTAATAAAAAAGCCATTGATATTGCGGCAGGATTTGTACCGCACTATGAAGTTTCACCAGGCAAAGAAAAAGTTGTTGCTGATCTTACAGCTGCGGCAAAACAAGCTGATGAAATCTACCTCGCGCCAGACCCTGATCGTGAAGGTGAAGCTATTGCCTGGCATCTTCTCAAAGTTCTTCATTTAGAGAACGCACCTAACGTTAAACGCGTAACATTTAATGAAATTACTAAAAGCGCCGTTCGTAACGCACTCAAACACCCGCGCTCCATTGATGACAACCTGCGTCGTGCGCAAGAGGCACGTCGCGTACTGGACCGCCTTTTTGGTTATGATCTTTCCGGGCTCATTTGGAAAAAAGTACGCTATGGTCTAAGTGCCGGACGCGTGCAGTCACCAGCATTGCGTATTCTCGCAGAACGCGAACGAAAGAGAACAAAAGATAGAGCGTCGCCGAAAAT
>CAZGWO010000096.1:0-2612 GCA_964528835.1 uncultured Pseudobdellovibrionaceae bacterium | reverse complement strand
CCGGCAAACGCCGTTGCATCGTTGGTGTGCAACAGTGCGCGCGACCCGTCGGCGCGGCGCCCATAGGTCTTGATACCACGCGTCTGGTAATCAGTCATATAGTCACTGGTGTGCGTCTCGCGATACGCGTCCTGTCCCGGCAACCATGTCTCAATATCAAACTGACGATAATCCGGTCCGCCGGCATCACCCGTGCAGATATCCACCACGCGGTAGTGCAGACCGAGTTGCTGCACCATATACTCTTGGAGCGCTACAATGAGCTGCTGCTCGCGCGCGCCATCCTCCGGCAGCGTAAACGACTCCATCTCCGACTTATCAAACTGGTGCCCGCGCAAGAATCCTTTCATATCTTTCCCGTACGTGCCTGCCTCGCGCCGGAACGCCGTGGAGTATCCGATATAGCGCTTCGGCAAGTCTGCCGCATCCAGCGTCTCGTTCATATGATACGGCGCCAATGTATGCTCCGCGCTGGCAACGAGATTGAGATCTTCGCCCTCTATGGCATAGGTTTGGTCGCCAAACACGCGGTGGATGGCGTGCTGCACATCACGGCGCACCATCACCGGTGGCAGCATCGGCACAAACGGCGTTGTCGCAATACCATCCAAGCCCGCATCCTGCGCCACACGCGCAATGACCGCCTCATCCGTCAGTGTCGCAAACGCAAACTGGTGCAACGCAAATTGCAAAAGTACCAGGTCACCTTTGAGATACCAAAACCGCGCACCGGAAACCTCCGCCGCCTTCTCCGTATCCAGCACGCCCAGCGCCGTGCCCAACTCCCAGTGCTCCTTGGGGGTGAAGTCAAACTGCGGTTTTGTGCCCCATGTGCGTACCACCACATTGTCCTCCTCGCCACCACCACGCGGCATCTGCGGGTCCACGACATTGGGAATGCTGTGAAGTACCGTGCGCCACTTCTCCTGCACGCTGCGCAACTCCTCCTGCGCATCTTTCAGGCGCGCTTTGACATCCCGCATCTGCGCGATCAGCGTCGCACGCGTCGCATCGTCGGCACCGGCAATCGCCGCCGACGCAGCGTTCTGCGCGGCGCGCAAATCATCCACCGTGCGCTGCAATGCACGCCGCCGATCATCCAACGCGAGAAAAGCATCCACATCTACATTCTTTCCTTTGGCACGTGTTGTCGCCACAACACGTGCCACATTCTCTCTAATAAAATCACCGCTAAGCATACGTCACTACTTTTTATTAATTTTCCCCATTGTGCCACAATGCATCACATCACCTTCTATTGAACACCGCATACATCAAAATCCTCTCTATATGCATTGTAACAATCGATCTACATATAACAAGAAATTATACGCCATTCAATGTAAATACTTGTTGCAATTCTTCGCGAAGCGATTCCCACCGTGCAATAATGTGGCGCTTTTCATCGACAGTATGGCGTACTTTCTTCAGATTTTGTTTACTGTGTGCAATATGTGTTTGATCACCACTCTGCTCTGCTTGATATAATGCATTCTCAGCATCAATTACCGCATAAAGCATCTTTTTATATGTTATCATTTGCTCCCGTACTGTACGCAATCGCGGATACCAACGTTCTTCTATTGCGCTACAGTCAGTTCCCTGCTCACGCATTTTTCCGCAGAACTCCATAATGGTATTTTCACTATCATCAACAGATTTTATAGACGCATCAATAGCGGAAATCTGCTCTTCCATGATATCGCGGTGCTTGCGAAACATATCTTCATGTCGCGCGCGCCATGAATCTTTATAACGTTGTTCTTCATCATCTTGGCGTTGAGTACATTTCTCTACCATGTTAGAAACCGCATCACTGACATCTGCATACTTCTCCTGCATTGCACGTAAACGTTCTATTTCATCCATTACATAACGATACCGTTCTTTGTATGTATCATTATTAATATATGTATACAATTCCTGCAATTCACCTTCTTTACGCATCAACTGATCTAAACAATCATCACGCTGATGTATACGCTCCAGAAGCGCATTAATCTCATTCTCACGCGCTTTCATATTTTCCAATGTCTGCACTTCGTCTCCATTACCGGCATTACGCGCTATAACATCTTCTAATTGTCGCACAGTTTCCCGTGTTTCTTGAAGAAGTTCTTCTACAACAAATCGTTCATGTCTAAACGCTTCTCCTTTCTTCTCCAAAGCAGCCATACGGCGTTCCGCCATGCTAATATATACCGACCCTAACGCGTCATACTGCGGAGGAACTTCACCGATCTCACCACTATTATTCTTAAAATGAATAACGTTACCTTTTTCCTCTTTTTTATCGTCATCTTTTGGTGGCTCTTCATTAGTCATAGATCTAAAGTGAAAAAAATAATCGTGTATTTGTATATGTTATCATCGCAAGTTCTTGCACTGATATTTCATATATTGACGCAATATATGCCGCCGTATGAGTAATGTATGCACTTTCATTACGTTTCCCACGATGCGGAAATGGCGCAAGATACGGTGCATCCGTTTCAATCATTATACGTGAAGACGGTATCATTCGCAAGACATTATCCAATGGCCCAATACCTTTTTTTACATACGTCACATTGCCAGCAAAAGAAAACACCACATTATTTAACGCTAAAAAT
>CAZGWO010000095.1:0-2646 GCA_964528835.1 uncultured Pseudobdellovibrionaceae bacterium | reverse complement strand
GTCATTAAGACCACGTACAAACATTGCCGTGTCCATATCTTCATGCCCCGGCACCTGATCCATCATTTGCAATACTTGCTTTCCAATAATCGCACCAACTGCATAACCCCACTGCTTTGTATCTGTAGCGTCTACTTTTTCGCCAACGTTCATACCACTCAGTAACGTCGTATTCTTTACAACATACTGATAACCAATCAATAGTGCTATGGCTAACACCAACACGGTAATCCACCCGCGCTTCGTCGCACCACAACAACGCTTTACCTGTTTCGTTGCCTTGCGCGCTGCACTCTTAGCATCCGTTGCTGTCTGCGCCGCATCGGAAACACCACTTTCTACCGTCGCCGTAGCGTCAGCCTTTGCCTTTGCAATTTCCTCCTTTACCGTCGCGGCTGCACGACGGAGTGTTTTGTTCTTTGTCATAAAAATAATACTATTATACAATCACTACGTGGTGTCACTATACCGACAACACCACACACATAGTATACCACACTGGCACAGTCAGCGCGAATTCTTCTTACGTACTGTGGTGCAGAACGCTCTGCGGTGATATTTTGCGTAATGTCGCGCGTCGCATACGATAATCCGGTATATACTGTGCAACAAGCGCCCAAAATGCCGGCGCATGATTCATTTCTCGCAGATGACACAACTCATGTACAATTACATAATCACGCAAATCATCCGGCAAAAAGAGTAACCCGTAATGAAAGTTAAGATTACGTTGTGATGAACAACTACCCCACCGTGTGCGTGTATTACGGATAGTGATACGATTATATTGCACGCCATCCATTTGCGCAGCCCAATGTGATACACGCTGTATAATCATCTGCTGTGCGCGTGCACGATGCATACGATAGTGTGTATCATCTATTACCGGATGAGCAATAAATCGCCGTCGCTTGCGTCGAAAGAAAAACATTTTACACATTCTTATTTAAACAAAGTCGCACGAGACGGATCTGATCATAAGTATACAGTCCATTCAGTTTGCGATACGCCGGTGCCAAGTGCATCATATCATCCTCTGCAAGAATCGTTGCAATCTCTGTAAAAACCGCATCATCAATAGCTGCACGAATCTGTGTCATATCCAACACAGGCATAGCACTCTCTTTTTGTAATCGCTCAATATGGCTAATGATTGTTTCCGGCGTAAGTGAGCGCGCACGTGCAATCGCTTCAACCGTCATGCCCTGCGCCACCATCGAATGCGTCACCTCCAGTGTTGGACGTTTCTTTGCGTGCCGTGTGCGCGCAAGAAATGCCATCTGCGCCGGCACAAGTACACCGGCTTCCTTCTGTGCAACAACCCACGCTTCCGCTTCTTCGCCGGCGATACGCAACACATCATCCAACGCCCGCACGCGCTGATCAATCATTAACGCCCGATCATTAAATCCCACCAGCGAAAGCGTCTTAAGCGATCGCACACGTGAAAGCGCAACATAACCCATGCCGGAAACGAATGATTTTGATAGATCAATCACAGCAGCATCCAGCGTCATACCTTGACTCTTGTGTACCGTAATCGCCCATGCAAGTCGTAATGGAACCTGCTTGATGCCAGCAATTATCGTACCATCTTCTTCAAGATCCCATGCGACCGGCTCCACTACAATGACACGCTCATCTGTCGTTTGTACTACCGGAAAACCACGTTGATCAAAACGTATCACCGTACCAAGTGTCCCATTAGCATACCCTTCTTCAAAATTATTCTTCACAAACATTATAGCGGCACCAATACGTAACACTAACTCCTGTGGTGCAAGACAAGAACGCATCAAGGCCTGTGCCAAATGCTCGCGCCCGTAATGACTCATAACGTAGCGACGTCCCTCAGTTTCCAATGCCTGAAGGTGCTTTGCGTTAATCGCATCAACATCAACATTATGCGTATAGAGTCGTGTTGGTACAACGCTACTATTATTCAACGGCGCACCAATTCGCCGACGTAATGATCGCACAATATTCTCATCAATGTCACCGCTGCGAAGTGCATTGAGAATTGCCGTCAATGCATCGTCGTTGTGACGATACTGCGTATCCAGATAACACACGCGTACTTGTGCCTGCCTAAACGCCGACGCTTCCGCCGCAAAGAACGGATCATCATCGGAAACATCCACACTGTCTCGCGAATGGTATTGCGTTACCGGTGGCAATTGAAAAAAATCGCCACACAAAACAACTTGCAGTCCACCAAATGGTTCATTACGAGTGCGTACATGCCGGCACACGCGATCTACAAGATCAATCACATGTGCGGCAATCATAGAAACCTCATCAATGATAAGCACTTGCGTTTTGCGCAAACGTTTACATAGTTGCTGTCGCTGTGTCAATCGTTCAAGATCTTCTTGTGATAAAGTATCATTAATACCTATTCCGCTCCATGCATGAATTGTCATGCCATTAATATGCGTCGCGGCAATACCTGTAGACGCTGTAATGCCAACACTAACAGCATTGTTACGAAGGTAATTTATATACTGATTGAGCACATAAGTCTTACCAGTACCGGCTGAACCGGTTAAGAACACATTTTCTCCCGCCTTCAGGATATCCAATGCCTGCTCTTGGTTCATGTAATCAATAATAAAAAATCACTACTATCAGTATAGCAGTGATTTA
>CAZGWO010000094.1:0-2664 GCA_964528835.1 uncultured Pseudobdellovibrionaceae bacterium | reverse complement strand
AATATCGTGGTTATGATAGCGCCGGTATAGCGGTGCAAACAGATCATGGCGTGCAGACCGTTAAAGCAGTTGGTAAGGTACAGGAATTGCAGAGAAAGATCATACAGACATCGTTGGTTGGTGCGCTTGGTATCGCACATACGCGATGGGCGACACATGGTAAGCCGAGCGTTGCTAATGCACATCCACATACTGCCGGCGCTATAACACTCGTACATAACGGCATTATTGAAAATTATCAAGAGTTGAAGGCACAGTTGCAGAAAGACGGCGCAGTTTTCCAAAGTGAAACAGATAGTGAAGTTATTGCACATGTTATTGCGCGTGCTGTTGATGCGGTTGGTGATTTTGCAGATGGTGTACGTGCAGCGATGCAGCAGTTACGTGGAGCGTATGCATTGGTTATTCTTTCTGCTGATACACCAGATACACTGATCGCTGTCAAGAACGCATCACCACTCGTCATGGGTGTTGCTGATGATGTGTTAATTTTTGCATCAGATGCATCAGCGATTGTGGCGCATACAAAGCGTGTAATCTATTTGGAAGATGGTGAGATGGTTGTTGCGCGCAGAGGTACTGATCATGTATCGTATGCAATTAGTACGTTTGATGGTGCAGAACGAACGCCGATAGTGGAAGTTTTGGACTGGGATAGTGCGCAGGCACAGAAGGATGGACATGCGCATTTTATGCTTAAGGAAATTCTTGCACAGCCACAAGCAATTGCTGATGCGATGCGTGGACGCATTGATGACGATGGCGCGACCGCGCGACTTGGCGGTTTAGCGTCTGTGGAAGCACGGTTGCGAGAAATCGGGCGCATTGTGATCATTTCTTGTGGGACATCATATCATGCCGGATTAGTTGGTGTATATTGGTTGGAAGAATATGCCGGTATTCCGACGACTGTTATGCATGCAAGTGAATTTCGCTATCGGGAGTCATGTATTGATCAGACAACGGCGGTGATTGCGATTTCGCAATCTGGTGAGACAGCGGATACACTTGCGGCCGTTATGGAGGCAAAGCGCAAAGGTGCGCTCACATTGGGTATTGTCAATGTTGTCGGTTCATCGATTGCACGTGCTGTAGACGCTGGTGTGTACAATCACGCCGGGCCGGAGATTAGTGTAGCGAGTACAAAGGCGCTTACATCGCAACTAACGATTCTTCTGTTGATAACACTTTATCTCGGGCGGATGCGCACGATGAGCAGTGCGCGCGGAACTGAGATCATTGCCGCATTAAAAGCGGTGCCGCAGCACGTTGCAGAGGTCTGCGCGCAACATGAGGTAATTGCGCAGATGGCACAGCGATATGCACATTATGAGAATATGTTTTACATCGGACGGAAATACAGTTTTCCGATCGCGCTAGAAGGCGCATTGAAAATCAAAGAAATTGCGTATGTTCATGCCGAGGGCTATCCGACAGGTGAGATGAAACACGGACCAATCGCATTGATTGATGAGAATTTTTTGACGGTTGCAATTGTGCCACGTGATAGTATGTATGAAAAAAGTCTTGCCGGCGTTGAAGAAATCCGTGCGCGCGGAGGGCAGGTGTTGGCGATTACAACGGACGGTATTGATATTGTTGCTCAGCACGTAGATGATAGTATTGTCGTGCCATCAGCACCGGAAATGTTACTGCCACTTATAACTGTTGTGCCATTGCAAATCTTTGCCTATGCAATTGCTGTAGTGCGTGGTTGTGATGTAGATACGCCGCGCAACCTCGCAAAGAGCGTTACGGTGGAATAATCATTTGGTATCGTGATTGATACACATGGTGTGTGGGTGCAGTATTCATAATAGATTGTGTTTTTTACTAGAAATAGTAGCGTGCTGTGTAGTTGTGTGATAGAATGATGGTAATTCACTGTAACGCAGTGGAGGACTATCGTGAACTTTGTGCATGGAGTTTTGCGAAGGTATTGTTTACATGCATGTTTTAAGAGAAATATTCTATGAATATTTACGTTGGCAATCTGCCATACAGTATGACGAGCGAGCAGCTCCGGGAAGTTTTTGTACCACACGGAGAGATCGTGCGCGCCGTTGTTATTACAGATCGTGAAACCGGACGCTCCAAGGGCTTTGGTTTCGTGGAGATGGCAGATGCCACTGCCGGACAAGCTGCGATTGATGCGCTTGATGGGCAAGAGGTGGACGGTCGTCCATTACGCGTCAATGAGGCGCGTCCACGTGAGGATCGCTAAACTGCATTGCACACAGAAACACTACTCATATCGGGTGGTGTTTTTGTATGATATGATGGCGATAGAAGTGTATAATGATTTTGCTATGAAAATAATCAACGGGAATATTTTGGCAGAAAAGAAACTGGATGATGTCGCACGGCGTGCACGGCGTGTGGAGCAACGTTTAGGGCGTCGTCCGAGTATTGCGGTTGTTTTGGTTGGTGATGATGCGCCGTCGCACCTCTACGTTAAACTCAAACAGAAGGCGGCACAGAGTGTTGGTATTGATTTTCACGTCTATACGTTCGCGCGGGATGAGGATTCGGCAGCTGTGGCACAGGCGATAACATTCTTGGCGGCTGATGATGTGGATGCGATGATTATTCAAATGCCGCTACCGGAAGGTTTTGATGCGGATGTGCTGGTCCGTCTCATGGGACAAGCAAAGGATGCGGACG
>CAZGWO010000093.1:0-2692 GCA_964528835.1 uncultured Pseudobdellovibrionaceae bacterium | reverse complement strand
GACTGACAGATATAACACCTGCAATCACAACGCAATGTTTGATTCTTTGGGTGCTTCATAAAAGCACCTTCAGAAATCGCATATTTCTACATTCTGGTTGCATACAATCTCCTCTGCGCTCATTGCCGTACCACAATACCACAAAGTTATCAAGAAAGTATGAAAATATTCTGTTGTCAAAAAATCTTGTACGGATGCCTATATCTTTGTTTCCCAACAAAAATACAGGTATCAACACAAGTCATAACATCCATAATTGTGCTTACCTGCTCTCTTTAACTTTCCGACACCTGTCGCAAAGCATGAGCGTATTGGGCGCTCTCTACGCGATGCAATTTCTGAATACTTCATTAGTTTAGCAAAGTCTGAAATCTTGTCAAGTGTTTTTGTAAAAAACTCTCCTTACTAATCATTTTTTACCATATAATACTATTTTCTCGCTATCACTACCCTATCTCCTCAAAAAAATTCTGACCGCGAAGATCTTCAAACACCGGCAATTGCGCATCTTTATCACTTATACATGGCGCATCAATACCGTACTCTGCAAATGGCCACATAATATCCAACGAATTCCAACGAACGCCGGCATCACTTGTGGGAGCATATATATTGTGCGCACACTTGTACGCAAAGAGCGTATCATCCTCCAGCGCTACGAACCCATGCGCAAATCCGGCGGGAATCCAAAACTGTCGCCATGACCACACATTATTTTCCGCATCATAGGACGGTGGTGCAAGTTCTATACCGACATGTTTCCCATACGTCGACGAATGAATACGCAGATCAACCGCCACATCATAAACCCGCCCGGCAAGCACGCTCACAAGTTTTCCTTGCGCATGTGGCGCTTTTTGAAAATGTAAACCGCGTAACACACCCTTAGCAGACCGCGAAAGGTTATCCTGCACAAATGCATTCGGTGACACGCCAAGCGCCTCAGCATAGCGTTCCGCACTAAAGCTCTCCACGAAAAACCCACGCACATCACCAAAGACGCGTGGCTCGATAACATAAACACCGTCAATTTCTGTTTCTATCTTATTCATTATAATAATGGACTACAACATGCCACTATTTTGATGCATGCGTTATAAGCGCATCAACAACAAAAAATACCGTAATAGCAATGATGAATGCTACTCTTATGATAACCTTCATGAATCTTGTATTTTAAAAACGTATTTCCATTGTACATCATATAACCAAATACGTTAATACGTTACCCATTAAATGATCTATTTACGTATTTATTACCATGTACACAGAACTACTTAACAGGCATTAAATCTTCTTTACGCAACACCATGTCATGCATCAGTGCATCGGTGTGATAACGCAATCGCGTGCCATCGCGCAAAATCACCGTCAATGTAAACGGTACCGTACCGATACCGGATTGCTTCTGAATTTTAAAACGATAGTCACTCTCTGTGATAGACGCCGGCAAGATATACTGCAGCATCGTCGGCATTGGCGGATTACCGATAAGTACATCAAACTTGTAGTTATACACCGTGCGATTTGCAAAAGTCTTCGTATCCACTGACGGCGGAAAGAACCACTCACGCACAATCCACTGCACACCTGCCGGCACAATCATTCGCGTATAGGAGTGATAGTCCTTCGTGTCCCAGTCTTCTTTCTGTGCACTATGCGTATACGTCACACGTGTCGTCGCCAATGCACGCGGCGCGCGATATGTCCCCGCCATAATCTGCTCTTTGAGCGCCGGTGTCCGATAGCGTACCATACGTCCGGCAGCGACATCGTTCTTCTCTGCGCCACGGCCACGAAAGTCCACCGTGTGCTCAATCGTACGCGTCACATAGTGATCGCTCTTGAGTGAGCCAAGATTTGCATCAACGACAAAAAGATAATCCCCCTCCCACTGCGTATCCACCTCACCGGTCCACGCAAAAGCACGCGCACGCTCCTGCAACGCCGGATCCTTGAGCCAGATTTGGATATCCTTATTCGCCAAACCATCCAAACCAAAACCAATCAGCGCCGGAATTGTCTGCGGCAACTGCGCCGGTGCCATCAAGCGCGCGACAATCTGCGCACCGAGATCCTTCATAATCTGCTTGCGATTGGTGCGTTCCCATGGATGTACTTTGCGGATTTTCTTGCCATTATCGTCCAGTGGTGGCGAATAGTGCGTGCCCTTAAGTGCATCCTCTTCTTCTGCCCGCGCAATCGCCGCGTCGCGCAGGAGGATCTCCTTCTCTACCGCCTCTTGCAATGTCCACGCGCCACCATCAGCGCTAAACGTCACATCAAACGTCCCACGCTGACGACTCTTGGTCGTTACGGTAATCGGCCCGGTAATTGCCAAGATCTTGTCCAGTAGCGTCGCATTGAGTGCGATCACCGCATCAAAATCCGGATCATTACCCTCTTTTAGGCTATAGAAATGCAACACATCTGCGACTGTCGTCGGAAAGTCCGGCGACCAGTTCGCATCGCGGAACTTCCACTTCTTGATCCCCATGTACTTTGCCAGCGGCGGTGGCGCGAGGCGGTCACTCTTGAATTGCTTGTCAAAAACATTCGCGTCCATAATCTCTGTATGCACGATCTGACCATTACGGATTTCTATGATCGCGAACTGCCCGAGGAAACCGCCCGTCGGACGCAATTCAAAGTTGTTCTGCAGCATCAAAAAAATGCGCCGCGTCCGCCCGTC
>CAZGWO010000092.1:0-2746 GCA_964528835.1 uncultured Pseudobdellovibrionaceae bacterium | reverse complement strand
CCAGTCCGAGCACCCCATCGCCCGTGGCATCGTCGAGGCCATGGAGAAAGAAGGAAAACAAATTGATGCATTGCGTACAACAGTAGATGAGCTATTCCAGCAAGATCTGGAAGATCGGGACCGTATCCGTGCAACATTTCTTAAAGAGCAGTTGGAACGATTGGAGCCGGCGCTTACGGCGTATGTCGCGCAGCAGGAGCGCTTTGGGTTGCGACGGCGCGTCATGCAACTTTTCTAAGAAGTGTAATGATCATACCGGATGATCATATCGGCGCAAAACAAAAAACGCGATCTGCGAATCGTGTTTTTTGTATGATGCACTAGTTGATTTTTTTGAAACTAACCTTGTAAACCGGTTCATAGTTGTTGTGGTGTTTGTCGGAAATCTCAATGGATTCGCCCTTCATCAGTTGCGTCATCGCGATGTCGCTGAGCATTTCCTCTAGTGCGCGTCGCTCGGCGTTTAGCTCTTCCAAGCGCTCATAGGAACCTGCCATTGACGCTTGGATTGCCAACTCCGCTTCTTTCTTTGCGATACGTGCTGCGTCATAGGCTTCCTTGAGTTGTGTGTAGCTACCATCGTTGGCAAGCATGTCTTTGTAATCTCTGCGGATGGATTTTTGTTCATTCTTGATTTCCTCGAGCTCATTGAAGATGTCTTGGATATTGCGCATAGGTTACGAAATTTATTTTTTACAAACGAAACAATAATCCAATCATACCACATGCGCCAATCCTGTAAAATCTGTGGTATCATAGAAGTGTTATTATTGACACAATTGCGCAAGGCATATGGATCAGTGGACAACTTTCATTGCAGCAATTACTGCGCATACAACTGTTGCACAGCGAGAGTGGCTTCTTGCTGTAACATTCTTTGTCGGCATTCTCGTTGCATTTTTTATCGCGCGATCCATACTGCTCACGCACCTGGTGAAAATCGCGCGCACAACACGTGGGCGCTGGGATGATATGATCGTTAAGGTCGTGGAGAGTATCCGTCCATCGCTCTACTACAGTGTGGCATTTTTTGTCGCAATTCAGACTGTGCAGATGCCGGCAATCCTGCATACGATCATCCTCATTTTCTTTGCGCTTGTCGTTACGTACTACGTAGCGCATGTTATCGGCGTTGTCGCGCAACATCTCGCACAACATGTTACTGCGGACGGCAAACAGCAAGAGTACGATGCACGCGGGGCAATCAGCCTTATGGCGAGTATCCTCAAATTGCTCGTGTGGGTTGGCAGTGCACTTTTTGTTGTTGCCAATTTTGGAGTGGATGTTACATCACTCATCGCAGGTTTAGGAATCGGTGGCATCGCCGTAGCATTTGCAATTCAGGGTATTCTCAAGGATCTCTTCTCATCGTTCTCACTATTCTTTGATCAGCCGTTTGCAACGGGCGACTTCATTGAAGTTGGTGATCAGAGCGGGACGGTACAGAAGATCGGCATCAAGACAACGCGGCTCAAGGCGCTCTCCGGCGAGGAAGTGATCGTGCCGAACCAAGACCTCACGTCACTGCACGTGCGCAATTTTAAGCGCATGGAGCGCCGCCGTGTTGCACAGAAAATCGGTGTAGTCTATGAAACGCCACAGGAGAAATTAGCACAGATTCCGGCGATTATTGAGGCAGTGATTACCGGCGTTGACGGTGTGACATTCGGGCGTGCACACTTCTACGCTTTTGATGATTGGGCGTTGTTGTTTGAAATTGTCTATTTTGTGCAGTCGCGTGACTACCGTACGTACATGGATGCACGCGAAGCGATCAACTTTGGCATCCTGCGTACTTTTGGTGAGCATGGTATAGAAATGGCATACCCGACACAAATGGTATACCATAAGAATAAAGGGTAGATAGCTTATTTTTAGATAATTATTGATGTAATTGATCATTGTCTTGATGTTGTTCATCGTGCCGATATGTTTGTTTCGCGTTATGGTCTTATCAATGAAGAATTTCCCTCCGGCCTATTGAATGTGGTAGTTATAGACGTAATTGATAATGTTATCATGCTTCTCAAAAACTTCTCAAAAATGTAACATACTTAGAATAATTAGCATGCAATATCCCAAGAAAACCGCTTAGCGGTATTTTTTTGTGCAAGATGTTGACAGCTTTGATGATGGTGGTGTAGAATGGAGCTATTGGGAGGGAAAGTGGTGAAAAGTGGTGAATTACTGGACCAATATTCTGAACAGTTCATTGTTAAGAATAGCGCATAGCCTATGTTCATCGGTGAATACGAGCACAATATGGATCCGAAGAAGCGCTTGGCGATGCCATCAAAGTTCCGCACGGAATTGGGACAGACCGTTGTCGTAACACGTGGACTTGATCGGTGTCTCTTTGTCTATCCGATGGAGACGTGGCGTGAGTTGGCACAGAAGTTGGGGACCATGCCGATTGGTGATGCGTCTACGCGGTCGTTCGTGCGATTGATGCTTGCCGGCGCGACGGATGTCACGATGGATAAGCAGGGGCGTGTTGTTATACCGGACTATCTCAAGTCGTATGCATCTATTGAGAAGGCGGTTACTGTGGCGGGATTGTTTAACCGGTTGGAGGTGTGGGATACGCAGCGCTGGCATGCATATAAGAAGAAGGCGGAGAGTAATACCGATAAGGTGGCACAGCAATTGGGCGAGCTTGGGATCTACTAGCATGGTGTGAAAGGTTCAAATACTCTTATTACCTGAGGGGGTAGTAATGGGAGCAGAGAATTGTTCACATGACGTG
>CAZGWO010000091.1:0-2749 GCA_964528835.1 uncultured Pseudobdellovibrionaceae bacterium | reverse complement strand
CAGTGTATGATATTGATTATGTGTAGTGTTGTTTATAAGATACGATTTGAGTATTTGTAAATTATTGCGTGTGTAATATAAATGACGAGAAATACAGTACCCTTGACAAAATATTTTTGACATGCTAGAATAGGAGTAGAAGTAAAGGAATCGGGTGATTCCGACATAGCTATTGATATAGCTCGTCGGGCATCCGATTTTTTTGCGATATGGTATTCATGGTAACGCAAGTGCGTTACGGTACCATGTGTAATTAACGTAAAACAAAAACGTATGGAAGAGACACATACATGCGGTTGCGAATCATGCGGCTGCGATAATCAGCAAGAAGAAAGTGTTGAGTCAACAGCAACGTGCACATCTGGCTCGTGCGATGTGGATTTTGCCTTCAGTGAAGATGCAAGATTTGCAACATTGCTCATGCTTGTTCCAACGCTTACATTGAGTGCTTTTAACATGATGGGACTTTTGTAGTGATCATCATTAAAGTCAAATGGAAAGTGTCTTGTGAGTAATCTTGCGTTACGCTAAACAGGTAAATGTGATATTACGATAACAATATGTACAATAAAAGAACTCCACTGTGAACAGTGGAGTTCTTTGTTTCGTTATTCTTTGCCGGCATACGTGCCTTTGTCTGTATTGACGATAATTGTATCACCAACAGAAACAAAGAGAGGTGTTGTAATTTTCGCACCGGTTTGTGTTGTAACGATTTTATCTCCACCGGAACTGGTATTGCCTTTGATTGCTGGTGGTGCTTCAGTTACGGTAAGTGAGACTTTGACCGGCAGGCGTAGATCAATTGGTTGTCCATTAAATACCATAATACTAACTTCCAATCCTTCTGTTAAAAACTGTGCTGCAGAGCCAATAATTGTGTCATCTATGAGGAATTGTTCGTATGATGTCGTGTCCATAAATGCATATCCGCCGGCATCTTTGTAGAGATATTGAGCCTTTTTCGTGTCAATTGTTGCTTCTTTGACTTTGTCCGCACCTTGGAATGTTTTATCAAAGACAGCACCGGTAATGAGATTTTTGAGTTTTGTGCGCATAACGGCACCCATACGCCCCATTTTGGAGTGTTCATTGGTCATTACTTTATGAGGTTCATTATCCAAAATGATAATTTTGCCGGCTTTAATATCGCTGAGTGATAGCATAATGTGTAATGATTACGTAAATTAGGGATAGTAAAATCCGCTTACGTGATGGAAGCGGATTAATTACTTACTTTACAACGTATGGAAGGAGGCCCATATAGCGTGCACGCTTGATTGCTGTTGCAATTTTACGTTGACATGACGCGCTTACGCCGTAGCGTTTTGGTGGGTAAATTTTTCCTTGAGAATTTAGGAAACGACGGAGAAATGTGGCATCTTTGTAATCAATGACATCAATGCGTTTTCCGTTGATGATACATGGTTTTTTCATAAGATCTTTGCATTAGAATGGTACATCTTCAATATTTACATCATCTACATCATCAAGGTTGATAGTTGGAATATCTTCAGATGATGGTGTTTGTTGTGCTGTTTTCTCTGCTGCCGGCTGCGCTGGGCGTCCTGCATTGTACTGTGTGCCTTGTGGTTTTGCACCCATTTGCATATTTTCAGCAATAATTTCTGTTGTGTAGCGATCTGTGCCGTCCTTTGCTTGGTACTTACGTGTTTGGAGGCGTCCTTCGAAGTATGCTTCTTGTCCTTTAACGAGATATTGACCGGCAATTTCACCAAGTTTTCCCCAGAGGACGATATTGTGGTATTCTGACTGTTCTTGTTTTTGACCGTTCTTATCAGTCCAATTGCGATTTGTGGCAAGTCCGATAGTTGTAACGGTTTGTCCGCTCTGTGTTGTACGGACCTCGGGATCACGTGTGAGGCGTCCGATGAGTTGTACTTTGTTGAGATTCATAAGTTTTGTGGTGAAGAAGCGAGTGGTAATAATGAGAACTCGCTCTGGTATATTAGTTTTTACTCTGTGATGTGAAGCGCATCATCAACTTGCTTGTTGATTGTTTCACTGGAAACGTTTTTACCTTCGCGTAGTTCACGTTCCTGTTGCTTTTTGATGCGAAGTGCATCTTTCTCCTCCTTTGTAAGAAGTGGTGGTAATTCTTTGGCATTGATAATCAGTGCACGCAGAATACCAGTATGGAGTGTGAGAGCGCGATTGATTTCTGCAATCGCATTGGTATTTTCTTTTATACCTTGCTCTTCACGTTCATCCTGATCAGGGAGAGTAAAGCGTTGTGCAACATAGAGACCGTTGCGTTCATGCTTGATTTCGTAAGCGAGACGGCGCTCTTCGGTAACTTTTTTATCATGCCACGTGCCACCATGTTTTGTGACGATTGCGTGGACGTCTTTGTCAATAGTGGCAAAGTCACCCTTCTTTGATGCTCCGATAAGGTAGAGCAATTCATATTCTTTCATGGTATGAATAGTTAAGCAGGTTAAGTTAAGTGAGTTAAAAAAACACGCAAAACAATGTCCGTGCGTGATGCCATGTATCGTGGTGGCTTATCCTATCTTGATAAAAATATCAAGCGGGATAGCAGGGACTTTGCTTGTTTGTGTGAATACTATCATAGAGTGGACGCTTTGGCAAGAGCGCGGTATGATAGTTGGTAGTTGGTGAAATATGTGTATTATGGGAATTATGCGAAAAAAATTACAGCACTACATCGGTGCTATTGATGCGTTCTTGCAACGTATTGAAGGTGAACCTCTCTCGCTTGGTGCGT
>CAZGWO010000090.1:0-2759 GCA_964528835.1 uncultured Pseudobdellovibrionaceae bacterium | reverse complement strand
TCTCCCTCTATAAATGCCGCGCGTTGCTCGGGCGTAACATCACTGCGCACTTCCTATTGTCGCAATGCTGCCGCTGCATCCGCTATCCCCTCCGCCTGCCATCGCGGGTAGAGACGATTATGCTCACATTCAAAATTCATCCTCTTCTTTTCGTTTCCACTAATTAGGCATTAAGGCCTTCTTTATCATTTTCTCCACAAAAACATGTGCGAGGTTCACGCCCGTCTGCGCAAAATACCCATTAAACAAACAACTCCGGTTCACTTCCAACAGGTAAAATACCGCGCCTCTTTGGACAATATCCAACCCAACAAAATCGTACGGGATCTGCACAACTAATTTCTGCATATATGCCATTAGCTCTGGTGATATTTTCTCATGTCCAACCACGGCAACCTTCTGCGTAGCAGTCTTTGGGCTTTTGATAGAAACGGTTGGCATAATATCACCGCAAATCACGTAGACACGAAACTCGCGATCAACGGCAATACACTCTTGCAAGACATAGTCATCAACTGAATCTTCTCGGGGAAAGTCCGCTGCCGTCATAACAATACCGCGTGCGCGCGATGACAGACGCTTTTTTGCAATCGTCCTGCCAGTAGCAATATCCTGCGGATTGCGCAGGATCTCCGTCTTCGGCATAAATGCGCCATATTCTTGAAACTGTCGCCACTTATCCTCACAGAGAATATGATCAAGATCTCTCACATGTTCTACGAAATAGCTCTCCGGAAACATCGTACCAATACCGCGCACAATCTCTTTACTCTCCGATTGATCAACCTTGTCATTAAAAGGATCACGTAGATAAACGCTATCATACTGGCGCTGTGCAAGATACGCTTGCAGTAATGTCCATCCATCATTATAGAAAACGATATCAACTGCAACATCCTTCCTTACGGATTGCGCAAGGAAGAACGGAACAGATAAATCACTAAATGTTGTAACAATAAGTATCTTTTTCATAAAAAAATATCACTAACAGCATCGCTCTTCTTTTTTAGCCTACCACACAAAAAAAATCCAACGACATAGCAATTTATATGCCAAAAAGGAAATACACGACAACAGCCACTACTACAATCACCACCGCGCCGTACTCCACCAACGCCGTCGCGCTCGGGCGCAAGTAGGTTTGCGCAATCCACGACTCGCGCGGTGGTGTCTGCGCACGCACATACGCATCCACTTGTTGCCGCGACACACGGCACATCATCGGCACATCCGCACGCGCCGCACACTGCGCAAGTCCACGATGTCGCCATCCAATCCAATCATCCGACACCGGCCACAGCCACTGCACGCCAAAGCCCACGCCGGTGGAGTCGTGCGCAAAGTGCCACAGCGATGCTAGTGTCGCCACGATCGCCAGCGCCGCGCCACCCCACCACCACGCCAGTGTCGCCACGACCGGCACATACACCAGTGGTCGGTGCAGGAGCGTACGGTGCAAGTAGTCAAAGTGCGGATCCATCCGTCGCCACAGCCGATGTACCACAAAATCCACATCCGGCAACAGCGCAAACACGACACCCCACAACGCCAGTGCCGGCACTACCGCACCATCGGCAACCACACCGGTCACCGCACCAATCACTACCCCCGTTGCGATGTCAAGAAACATTTCATAGCGAAATTATTAATAAAAGATTAATGACGGTAATGATCATCAACCCAAAAATGATCATCAAAAATGCTGCCACGACACGCTGTCAGTAGACGGTGCGCGTCTTAAAGAGGTGATAGAACATAAGAAACAAACTCAGCACCAACATCACTATCATACCACCGTTCAACTGCTCTCCCATGACAAAAGATATGCCACCTATACCTATTAGTGCGGGCAGCGCCATAATGCCAACGCTCTGATAAAAATACGTGCAAAAACAGATTTACCTTCCATGGCAAGCATAACGCGCCGATGATACATTATCATATCGGCAAATTTCACAAAAATAAGGAGGATAACGAGAGGAAAAACGAGTATGACAGACCTTATGAGTTGCGCGATGTGGTCAATGACTTTTGGTGATGGGCTAGGCGATAGACATGCATTAACTACCAATGGAAGCGCAAAGAATCCAACAAATGACACGAATCTTTTCATAAACATTCTGTTAATACAATACTTGACACGATACCATATCTACTCATAAATTATATGAAATCAACAGGAATATTGTCCAAAAAGAAGCTATTCCCATAAGGATCATAGCTATCAAGCGCCACTTTTTCACAACAGACATCTTGAAGAAATAATAGCTCACAAGAAATACACTAAGTGGGATAGGCATTAAGACTAGCGTCATAATCCACTGACGGAATTTATAGGGTGTATAATCAGCATCCGGCAAATTCATCATCGCCAGTGCCATTATAAGCATCAGAAATACGATGACCTGTGACACCTTAACGATAGCAGACTTAAGTATGCGTACCGAATCTTCTTACGGAGACCGCGCGATGCGCTTACGGCGAATTGCCACATTAACAATCGTGACGGCGAGAAAGAAGATAAATGCAAAAAAGAAAACGACTACAGATAAATCTTTAAGCTCTATATAAGGGGAAGGAGAGATGTCAAAATCACAACCGCTATTATCAGACACCTTGAACTGTGCATTCACTGCTAATGGAAGCGCGAAAGATCCTATAAATAAGGCGATCTTTTTCATGGACATTTTACCATACTACGATAATATTTTCATAGTTATTATACCATACCAATCACTACCCCCGTTGCGATGTCAAGA
>CAZGWO010000089.1:0-2798 GCA_964528835.1 uncultured Pseudobdellovibrionaceae bacterium | reverse complement strand
AATTATCTACGGCGTTTGCAGATGCCGGCATGCCACTCATTATGGATACGATAATGACACCACATCGGCAAGCGGAAGAAATTACAGTAATGACACAAGAAGGCTGGTACGTAACACTCAGAACGACGCAACCGGTTTATGCAACGGTACGTGCCGTTATGAGCGTATTGCAGCATGGTATGTCATCACAGGAACGCGAGAACCTTGTAGCTGTTGATGCGCGTCTCATCAGAAAAGTGTTTTATCGAACAAAAGAGAATGCTACGCAATCTGCAGTTACGGTAGTTAAAGAGGATGTAGAATAAATTATGATAAGAATATAGTATTTATATAGTATGAATATCAGTAGCATGGTCTTGTAAAAAAAGATCAGTGTGATATACTGAAAATGTAAAGTAAACTAAACATTTATATGATATATAAAATACTGTTAATTGTATCATCTATGGCAATAATTACTGGCTGTGCACAGCCACAAACCAAACAGTCACAGGTAAACAATGACACGCGCAGTCCACGTGAACTCTACGCTGCACTGAGTGCGCGTAATGATCTTGCGCGGGCAACGTTTGCTGGTGGGTGTTTTTGGTGTATGGAAGGACCATTTGAAGCACTTGATGGTGTTGTTGAGGCATTTGCCGGTTATGCCGGTGGCACACAACCAAATCCATCATACGAACAGGTTATCGGTGGTCAAACGGGACATCATGAGAGCGTGCAAGTATTCTATGATCCGGAAAAAATTTCTTATGAGGCGCTACTGGAAACATATTGGCATCAAATCGATCCAACAGATGATGGTGGGCAATTTGCTGATCGTGGTGCACAGTATGTGCCGGCAATTTTCTACCATACTGATGCGCAGAAGGTAGCGGCTGAGAAGTCACGTGCAATGTTGGCAGCGAGTGGTAAATTTGAAAAGGAAATCGTTGTGCCAATTGTATCATTTCGTACATTTTATCTCGCGGAAGATGCGCATCAGGATTACTATAAAAATAAGCCCGGGCGTTATCAACGCTATAAAGAGGGTTCTGGTCGCGCAGACTTTATTCGGCGCACATGGAAGGCAGAGACGTTCCATAAGCTATCTGATGAAGAATTGCGTGAGAAGTTAACGCCATTGCAGTACAAGGTTACGCAGAAGGAGGGAACGGAGCGACCGTTCAAAAACGAGTACTGGAATAATCATGAGGATGGAATCTATGTAGATATTGTGAGTGGTGAACCACTCTTTTCGTCCACAGACAAATTTGACTCCGGCACCGGATGGCCGAGCTTTCTCAAGCCCATTACACCGGATGCCGTGACGACGCGCGCGGACTATAAACTGATTATCCCGCGCACTGAAGTGCGTAGCGCCATTGCCGATAGTCACTTGGGACACATTATTATGGATGGACCGGCATCCAATGATGGCGTGCGGTACTGTATGAACAGTGCAGCGTTGCGTTTTGTGCCAAAGGAAAAAATGCGTCAAGAGGGGTACGAAAAATGGTTGTATCTGTTTGATGAAAAGAGTGACAAAAAGGATTCTGCGCAGCCGCCGCAACCCACGCGGTAGCGTGTGGTGGTTATGACGATGATGCGTCGGAGCGTTTGGTGCCGTGGTAGCGACGGTGAACATCACGCAGGCCGCGGTTGGTGACATGGGTGTAAATTTGCGTTGTGGTAATGGCGGCGTGTCCGAGGAGCGATTGGACGGCGCGAATGTCGGCGCCGTTGCTGAGGAGGTCGGTGGCGAAAGAGTGGCGCAGGGTGTGCAGATGGACATCTTTGGTGATGCCGGCTTTGACGGCGCAGCGAGTCGGTGCGGCCGCGATGTGCACGACGCCCGATGCCGTGGCGCACAAAGAGTGCACGGTCAATGTCGGTGTGCTTGTCCAGGTAAGCGCGCACGCGATCATAAGTGATATCACGTGGCGCAGTGAGTGTGCCCCAGCGGACAAAACGTGCCAGATAGCGCACATAATTTTCCATCGTTGCCAAGGAGCGGTTTTTTTCAATTTCCAGATAGGCCAGATAGTCTTCCAGCAGCGTGCGAATGATTGTGAGAGGGTCGGATGGCCATAGTTCGCGATATGTGCAAAGATAAAGCCGAGTTTTAAGGCAAACGGAACGAACTGTAACTGACACAACGAACAAGAAAGCTCCATTGCAAGGCTCCGTTACACACAAGCATACTACACAACAGTATAATATTGTGCGACATATTGTAAAGGTCCCGTCATTGTGTACGGAAATAGAGAACCAAAGCTCCTACATACTTCGTTGCTTGATATCATTGGCTTTGGGGCAGGTGTGGATGTGACGGAAGAAAGCAAACTTATGCGGGTGGTGTTGCGTGTTATGTCCCTAAAGAAAAAGTCCGCCAAGGGCGGACAAGCTGCTGTGGCGGAGAGAGAGGGATTCGAACCCCCGGACCGCGTGAACGGTCAGCGGTTTTCAAGACCGCCGCATTCGACCACTCTGCCATCTCTCCCGATGTTCCGACGGCCGGCTGCCGGTATGCGCAATGTGGTGCGTTGCGCAAGGGCGACCTGTCGGTATCTGTACTGTACCAAGTAGCGCCGGTTTTGTAAATATGGTATGATGGTGCTAGTTAAGAAGACTTCTATGGCACACAACCTTGCATCCGATAGTGCGGAAACACAAAAAAATCGCGCCGCTGCGCAGCAGCCGCAGCGTGTGGCGCAGATGGTGCGCAGTTACCAAGCGCCGACGGCGGATACAGCGGATACATCCGATGCATCCGCAGCGCCGGAAGCGCATACTGTGCCCGCTACGGTGGCAACGGCTTT
>CAZGWO010000088.1:0-2799 GCA_964528835.1 uncultured Pseudobdellovibrionaceae bacterium | reverse complement strand
CACCGGTTGTCGTCTCCGGATTACCGAACATCACACCGATCTTCATGCGAATCTGGTTAATAAAAATCACTGTCGTGTTGGACTGCGCCACAAGCGGCGTCAGTTTGCGCATCGCTTGCGACATCAGACGTGCTTGGCGTCCAACATGATGATCACCCATCTCACCTTCAATTTCCGCTTGCGGAACGAGAGCTGCAACGGAATCCACAATAATCACATCAATTGCGCCAGATTTCACCAATGTCTCAACGATATCCAATGCCTGCTCACCACTATCCGGCTGAGAGATCAACAAATCGTCAATTTTTACGCCGATCTTCTTAGCATACTGCGGATCAAGTGCGTGTTCGGCATCCACGAATGCCGCTGTGCCACCGGCTTTCTGCGCGTTCGCCACAACATGCAATGCGAGCGTCGTCTTTCCGGATGACTCCGGACCATAGACCTCTATTATACGTCCGCGTGGCACACCACCAACACCCAGTGCAAGATCAAGAGACACTGCACCGGTTGGAATTGTATCAACATCCACATCTTGCACATCCCCCAATTTCATAATCATACCATCACCAAACTTGCTCTTGATTTCATCAACGACTGCACTAATGTTCTTCTGCGTTTCTTCTTTTTTCTTTACCATAGATACATCTCTTTTGTCATTTAACACCCTCCGCTATTCCATACTACCACAAAACACCATTACTGCGAATCCTGTACATTAGCAGTACCTGCTACAGTAAAACGTTGATCTTTTACTAATCCCGCCACGTCGGCAAGTGGGACAAAATCACCACCATCACGCGCAACCATTGTCCGTGCAGCACCACCTGATGTAATAACAATCTCTACACCTTCAAAAGTCTCTTCATAGCCAGCATCAACCGTCTTCTTCAGAACTGTTTCACCGTCAACGCGAATATCAAGCCACGTTCGTGCGCGCTCTACACGCACCGTCAATCGTACCGTCGTTGGCGCTACAGCATGTACCTCCGGTTGCTTTTCACTACGATGCTCTATAGAAATAGTGCGCCGCGATGTTTTTGCAAAACGATTTGTTGCCTGTACAACAATATCATTAACGCCATCATGCAGATAGACATCTGTTTCAAAATGTCCATCCTGACCAACAATCACTGGCGCGTCGCCAATAAGTAATACGGCTGATGGATCTGTTGTACCACTAACAGTTACGTGATCTTGCATAATTACCGCTCCGTTTTCGGGCATTGCAATAACAATGAATGGCGCAGCAACAAATGAATGTAGTACATTCGCCAAATAAATAACACCGCTAAACGCCAATATTATACCAATACCGGTAAAAAACTGTCGTGGTGTAAAAACTGCACGATAGAGGCGTACACGCGATCGCCGTGGATGACCAGACACCATCACCGAATCACCTGACTTCTTAATATTAGTCTTGATACGCAATTCTCGTTCATAAAGTGTTACCAGTTGCTGTGGATGGGCACGTAATACACGCGCAATAGAACGTAGAAAACCGCGCACGTATACCGGTGCCGGTAAATTATCCAGTCGCCCTTCTTCCAATGCCTTGACATAAGCATGTCGTACATGTGCACGTTGCGCAACATCTTCTTGCGTAAGACGCTCCACAGTACGCAACGTTCGCAAACGCGCACTTAATGTACACTTTTTCACTTTCTTGTGTGCAAAAAGTGTTTCAACATCATCATTTCGTTGTCCATTACGCTCTTTCATAAGTTCCTATGCGACACGCATTATGCACACTACACCATCGGGACCTGCTCATCATCAATCGTATCCTTCTCCGTATCACTATCCGGCTGTGCCAAAACTGCTCGTGGCTTTGCGCCATCTGCCGGCGCAATAACGCCATTATCTTCCAATTCATCAATCAAGCGTGCGGCTCGTGAATACCCAATACGAAAACGTCGCTGTAAGTATGATGTTGATGCCTTGCGTGTTTTAATAATGAGAGCTTTTGCTTCAGCGTAAAGCGGATCCTCACTCTCCTCACTACCAATCACCTCTTCTTGTGCAAAGTCCATCATGCCGGCAGCACCGCTCGTTTGTGCAGACGCAACAACTTCCTCTAATCCATCTTCTGCATTATCCGGCCACTCCTGCGCACGTAAAAATGCTACAACATCCTTCACCTCACTATCAGAAAGATAGATACTCTGAATACGTCTTGGTTGCGGATTATCCGGAGAAAGGTAGAGCATATCACCACGCCCAACCAAAGATTCCGCACCCGGACGATCCAAAATTGTTCGCGAATCAATCTGTGTCGCAACGCGCAGTGCAATCCGCGTCGGGATATTTGCCTTAATAAGTCCCGTCAACACCTCTACACTTGGACGTTGTGTTGAAAGAATTAAATGAATACCAACAGCGCGCGCCATCTGTGCAATGCGAACAATAACACCTTCAACTTCCTTGCCATGCGATGCCATCAAGTCAGCCATTTCATCAATAACAATAACAATTGCCGGTAACTTCTTATGTTCTTCAGGATCCAATGTGCCGGATAGAACTTTCGCGTTATATCCCTCCAGTTCTCGCACACCAACACTCTGCAATAACGCATAACGCCGCTCCATCTCACCAACGGCCCACTTAAGCGCATTAAGCACCTTACCATTCTCCACAATCACTTCCGAAAGAAGGTGTGGAATACCATTGTATAGTGACAACTCCACACGCTTCGGATCTACGAGAATTAAACGCAAATCTTCCGGCGTATTCTGATAGAGCAGCGATACAATCATCGCATTGACCGTCACCGACTTGCCGGCACCGGTTGCACCG
>CAZGWO010000087.1:0-2800 GCA_964528835.1 uncultured Pseudobdellovibrionaceae bacterium | reverse complement strand
CGGACGTCATTTTTGCAAAATATGCCGTTTGCACGTACGCACCATCGTCTTTTTCCGCTACTAATGCCATTGGCGATTGAGCAGTTTGATTTGTCGCGTTTTGATATTGTATTGTCTGATTCTTCTAGTTATGCCAAGGGCATTATCACACGACCGGAAACAACACATATTTCTTATGTGCATACGCCGATGCGTTATGCGTGGGATGATTGTCAGAAATACACCAGTGATTTTGGTTTTCCGCATTTAATCAAGCGTGCTGTACATTTTGCGATGAATAGTATTCGCATTTGGGATCGTGTCAGTGCACGACGTATTGACCATGTTATAGCAAATTCTGCATTTGTGGCACGACGTATTAAGAAATACTACGACTGTAATGCAACGGTGATTTATCCGCCGGTAAATATAACACATTTTCGTTTGCGTTCAGCATTGCGGGATAGTGCGCTTGCGCAGGAAGGGTATTTCTTGATGGTAGGACGTCTCATTGCGTATAAACGTCATGATATTGTAATCGCGACATGCAATCGCCTCGGACTGAAACTTAAAATTATCGGACGCGGACCAGAAGCGACGCGCCTGAAAAAGATGGCCGGTCCAACGATAGAATTTCTTTCACGTGTTGATGATAGCGATCTTGCACGTTACTATGCTAATGCACGTGCATTTATTTTTCCGCAAGAGGAGGACTTTGGTATTGTTGCTATTGAGGCGCTTGCGGCAGGGCGTCCGCTTATCGCATATCGTGGTGGCGATATCGTTGATCATATTGTTGAAGGTGAAACGGGTGTTTACATTGAGGCGCAAACGCCAGAGGCCGTTGCAGATGCGATTGCACGCTTTGAAGATATACACTTTGATTATGAGAAAATTGCGCAGTATGCAGATGTGTTTGATAGAGATTATTTCGAGCAAAAAATACGGTCATATGTACGAGAGATTTATCGTAAACGAAGAACTGTACAGCAACATGCATTTGTTCATTGTCGTCAAAGTATGTAAAATAATGGCATGACAACACCGATAACACTACAAACTGTTTTGGCAACCTTTCGCATGTACCGTGTGTATTTTGTTGGTAGCGTTGCCGTTGCCGTTGCTATTGCTGCTACTGTGTGGTTATTACAGCCACAGCGTTATGACGCTTCTGTTACTATTGATATTGCGCGTGAAGGTATTGTGCCGACGCAAGAATATGCGTATGATCAGTATTACCGTTTGCAAGCGGATAAACAATTTGCTGAAACGACGACACATTGGCTACGCACAGCGCGTGTTGTTGATGATATCTTGCATCAAGCGAAGAGCGCAACACCAGCGTCATTGCGCAAGAAAGAGCGATTTTTTTCTGCACAGCGGATTTCATCACAAAGTGTTGCTGTTGCATTTCGTGTGCCGACAGCAGATGTTGCTCGGCGTATTGCGACAGCTATGGAGGCACAATTGAATCGTCGTGCCGATACGCTCAACAAGAACATGCAACCCGATTGGTTTGTTCTTACAGTTAGTACGCCTGTTATAGTATCTGCACAAAAATCATTGTGGTTACTTGTTGGTGTTGGTATATGTGCAGGTATCGGCGTTGGCATTGTTGCAGTTGTTATTGCGCATGCACTACATATACCACAACAACGTCGTAAACGTTAATTTCTTTTGCTACTGGCATAATAAGAAAAAACGGTATATACTGAAGTAAAATGAAAAAACAAAAAGACGTGTCATAGGGAAACGTCTTTTTGTTTTTAATGAGTACTATTATATATGAAAATCGGTATTGATATTCGAGCATTGGTAGCCGGCCGTAACAGTGGTGTGGAGACGTATACCGTGCAGTTTCTTACGGAACTCTTTCAACGTTGTTCTAGTGATGAATTTGTATTATTTTTTAATGCTTACCATAATACGGGTATAGATCTTTCATGGACAGCGCCATATAAGAATGTGCGCATTAGGCGAACGCGTATCCCCAATAAATTACTGAATTTTATGCTTTTGTATGCGCGATGGCCGAAAATAGATCGTTTAATGGGTGGTGTAGATGTTGTTTTTATGCCGAATATCACATTTTGTGCATTATCGCGTTCTGTGCGTTTGATTTTAACGATGCATGACTTGTCATTTGAACATTACCCGACAACATTTTCGTGGAAACGTCGGTTGTGGCACTTTTTTGTGCATCCGCGCGCGTTAGCACGACGGGCGGATCATATTATTGCAGTTTCCGATGCAACACGTGATGACCTTGTGCAGACCTATAATATTGCGCCAACGAAAATAACGACAATACATAGCGGCCTTAATGCATGTTATCGGCAGTATAGTCGTAATGATCTTTCCTTGCTTACCGTAAAGGAACGCTATCATGTACCATATCGTTTTATACTTTTTCTCGGCACTATTGAGCCACGGAAAAATATTATTGGGTTGATTGATGCATATAATATGCTACGGGCGCGTTATGGTAAAGAGTATGCTAATGTCGGGCTGGTTATTGCAGGAAATCCCGGGTGGAAAAGTCGACAGATTTATAAAGCAATTACACTGTCGCCATATCGTAATGACATTCACGTTATCGGGTTTGTCGCGGAAGATGATAAAGTTGCACTCTACAACCTTGCTACAGTATTTGTTTACCCATCATTTTTTGAAGGATTTGGTTTTCCGCCGTTGGAAGCGATGGCATGTGGCACGCCGACAATTACGAGTAATACATCATCATTACCGGAAGTTGTAGCTGATGGTGCACTGATGATTGATCCGGATCGACCGGAAGAAATTGTTTATGCGTTGCATAGCA
>CAZGWO010000086.1:0-2943 GCA_964528835.1 uncultured Pseudobdellovibrionaceae bacterium | reverse complement strand
GGGACGTCGTGCCATTCGCATACAGTGTAATAGTGGTAGCGGTACGGCACAAGCCGTCTGTGGCAATGATATTATAGAAACCGGTGAGGAGTGTGATGATGGGAATACGCGAGACAACGATGGTTGTAGTAGTACATGTAAAAATGAGTCATCTATACAAGACTGTCCCTTCACAGCGACTTCTCCTAACGATATCATTGTAGATTTTGGTGGGGTTCATACAAATGAACATAATGATGTAAACAAAGGCATTCTCTTAACATCTCGCAGAAATAGTCCCGTCAATAGAATGGATAGAGCTAGTCATGAGTACACCATTTCTAACGTAAACGTTCCTAAAGGTATCTATGATATTTATCTTGCAGAATACGATGACTCTGGTAGTTGGTATCTAGAAAGAAATAGAGGTCGATCTGCATTACCACCGAATGAATGGCAAAAACGAGAGCAGTACTATATTGTTGGTAAAAACAGTAGTAATGAAGATCTCTTTCAGTCCGGTGCAACGCAAGATCTGCGTGATGATATTGACAACGCTGAATGGCATGGCAAAGTTTCTACCAGCCAAGCCGTTGCTGATGACATAAAAAGTATTCTCATTAAACATGCGGCATATCCGGATGACACTACGGCAAACGGCGTGTTTGCCACATGTGCACTCTTTAAGAAGCAGCAGGCAGTCTGTGGCAATGGCACCGTAGAAACCGGTGAGGAGTGTGATGATGGGAATGGTGATAACACGGATGGATGTACGGCATATTGCAAAGTTGCGCAGTGTGGTGATGGCTACATACACGATGGCGTAGAGCAGTGTGATGATGGAAATACCGTAGATGGTGATGGATGTAGCGCAACGTGTAGGGTGGAGTTGAGTATTGGCACATGTGGAGCGGCGCAAGATGTGGTATCGTGTAGTGCTCCGATAGTGAACCTTTGTGCAACAGGTGTTGCGACACATCCTTTGTATGATAGGCAAAATAGGAAATGGAAGTGGTCATGCGGGTCTTCGCAGTGTTTTGCACGAAAGCGATGTGGTT
Organism: uncultured Pseudobdellovibrionaceae bacterium; assembly: GCA_964528835.1. Classification (GTDB taxonomy): domain Bacteria; phylum Patescibacteriota; class Minisyncoccia; order Moranbacterales; genus JALVQA01. Next base: position 1,906 of record CAZGWO010000086.1, on the reverse strand, counting down.
TTGATGAAGTTGCTCCTTAGCCATAGCTACTGGAGGTAGAGTAATGATTTGTTCGTTAGTGAGATTTCTTATGGATGTTGATCGCAGTAGGGAGCATTTGCAGGAAATTGTTGATACTCTGGTATGCGAAGATGGAATTAAAGAGACCGTCGCTACACCAACTGTTACCTTAGAGCGACCGAAGTATCGTGCGCATGGTGATTGGACAACGAATGTTGCGTTTTCGTTGGCAGGTATCTTGCGTAAGGCACCGTCGGAAATTGCACGTAATCTTGCGCAAATTGTGCGTGACCGTGCGATTTTTGGTGATGCGTATGTAGCTGCTGTTGGTGGTTATGTGAATATTACACTTTCGCATGAACAGTATGCAAAAATTCTTGTGGCAATTCTGACGTCTGGCGCGCGATATGGCATTACGCAAACAGTTCATCCGCAAAAGGTTATTATAGAATATGTGAGCGCTAATCCAACGGGCCCTATCCATCTTGGGAATGCGCGCGGTGGTCCGTATGGTGACGTTTTAGCAAAGGTTTTGACAGCTGTTGGCCATCATGTTGTGCGGGAGTATTACATTAATGATGCCGGTAATCAGGTGGAAATTTTGGGGCATTCTATTCTCGGCGATGATCAGGCACAATATGCCGGAACATATATTGTAGCACTACGTGAACGACTCTTAGGTCAACATAGGAATGCTGATGCACGGGCAATTGGTGAGATGGCAACACAGATCATTGTTGATGAGATTATTAGGCCATCACTCGCAGCGGCACATATTACGTTTGATCGATGGTTTTCGGAAAAAATATTACATGAGAGTGGTGCAGTTGATGCGACGGTTACAGCTTTGACGCAGAAAGGTTATACCTATAAAAAAGACGGCGCATCCTATTTTCGCGCGACGGATTTTGGTGATGATAAAGATCGTGTACTAATTAAGGCGGATGGTAGTAAGACGTATTTTTGTGTAGATGCTGCATATCATTGTGATAAGCTACGGCGCGCTGATCGATTGATTAATATTTGGGGCGCTGATCACGGTGGGACTGTTGCACGTTTGCGCGGTGCGCTTACCGCGCTTGGTCACAATGACGTACTGGATGTGATTTTGACACAATTTGTGCGTGTTGTAGAAGATGGCAAAGAGGTGAAGATGTCTAAGCGTCATGGGACATATATTACACTGGCAGATCTCGTAGATGATGTTGGTGTTGATGTTGTGCGTTTTACATTTCTTATGCAGTCAGCGACATCACATATTGTTTTTGATCTTGCTCGTGCACGTGAGCAATCAGATAAGAATCCTGTCTACTACGTGCAATATGCACATGCGCGCATGGCAAGTGTTTTACGTAAAGCAATGGAATATGCGCTATCATATGATGATGTTGACGCAACGATTCTTACACACGAACGTGAGCGTGCGCTCATGCAGACACTTACAGATTTCGCTCCAATTATTACACGTACAGCGGATGACTATGGTGTGCATCGTTTACCGCATTACGCGATACGCATTGCTGATGATCTACATGCTTTTTATGCAACATGTACGGTTATTGATAAAAATGATATTGCGCGCACTAAGGCGCGACTCGCGTTGGTGGATGCGACGAAACAAGTACTTTTCGAGGTATTACAGATAATTGGTGTTGCCGCACCAGAGAAGATGTAGAGATGGTGATTTGACAGATTATGACAGCATGCTATACTTTTCGTATCACGAATTAGGAAAGAGATTTACTTTTAATTAGGGGCGTCGCGGTTTGTGTGCAAGGAAAGTCTTGCGCAGAGACACGATAACATTTTTTGTGGTACAAATCTCCGTTGGCTACTAGTGTATATCCTATCCCATGCGGCAGTTGTCGCGTCGGGCTTTTTTGTGCTCTATAGAAAGCGGAATGAG
>CAZGWO010000085.1:468-2946 GCA_964528835.1 uncultured Pseudobdellovibrionaceae bacterium | reverse complement strand
CGCATAATGCAGGTGCTTTCGCGACGCAGTAAGAATAATCCGGTTTTAATTGGTGAGCCCGGTACCGGAAAAACGGCGATAGTAGAAGGTTTGGCGCAACGTATTGTCGCCGGTGATGTGCCGGAAACACTTCAGGATAAAGAGGTTGTTAGTTTGGATATGGGCGCGCTTATTGCCGGCGCGAAATATCGTGGTGATTTTGAAGACCGTCTTAAGAGTATCTTGAAGGAATTGGATGCGCAACCTGATCGCTATATTCTCTTTATTGATGAAATCCACATGCTTATTGGTGCCGGTGCCGGTGGTGATGGCGCTATGGATGCCGCGAACATTCTTAAGCCGGCGTTGGCACGTGGAAAGTTGCGTGCCGTTGGTGCAACGACTCTTAAGGAATATCAGAAATATATTGAGAAAGATGCTGCGTTGGAGCGACGTTTCCAGCCTGTTATGGTTAATGAACCGTCAACGGATGATGCGATTGCAATTTTGCGTGGTATTAAGGAAAAGTATGCGTTGCATCATGGTGTACGTATTACTGATGACGCGGTTGTTGCCGCTGTAAAATTGTCGCAACGTTATATTACGGATCGGTTCTTGCCAGATAAAGCTATTGATCTTGTGGATGAAGCGGCAAGTCAACTGCGGATGGAGATTGATTCAATGCCATCGGAGATTGATGCGTTGGAGCGTAAAGTGCGAAAGTTGGAAATTGAGAAGACAGCAGTAAGTAAAGATTTTGGTGGTGATGGTAAGAAGGATAGCGGTGCGAAAGAGAAGCTTGCACGTATTGAAAAAGAATTAGCTGATCTTCGTGAGCGCGCAAATGCGTTGAAGGTTCAGTGGCAGGCTGAGAAGGACGCAATTATGGCGGTACGCACTAAGAAGAAGACATTGGATAAGTTACGTGCGGAAGCGGAAACACTGGAACGCAATGGTGAGTTGGAGCGTGTGGCGGAGATTCGTTACAGTAAAATTCCTGCGCTGGAAAATGAAATTACCAATGCACAGCATGACCTCGAGAAGTTGCAAAAAGAGAATCCAATCTTAAAGGAAGAGGTAACAGAAGAGGATGTTGCTCGTGTGATTGCGCAGTGGACTGGTGTGCCGGTAAGCAAGATGTTGGCAAGTGAGATGCAGCGACTGGCACATATGGAAGATGAACTTAAAAAGCGCGTTATCGGACAAGATGAAGCTGTCAGTGCTGTTGCCAATGCGATTCGTCGTTCGCGTGCCGGGATTGCTGAAGAGGGACGCCCAATTGCATCATTCATCTTTCTTGGCCCAACCGGTGTTGGAAAGACTGAATTGGCAAAGGCATTGGCTTATAATCTCTTTGATTCGGAGAAAGCACTTGTGCGTTTGGATATGAGTGAATACATGGAGTCACATGCTGTTGCAAAAATGATCGGTTCGCCACCGGGATACGTTGGTCACGACGAAGGTGGTCAATTGACGGAAATTGTGCGTCGTAAGCCATATAGTATTTTGCTATTTGATGAGATTGAAAAAGCACATCCGGATGTCTTCAATATATTCTTACAGATTCTTGACGATGGTCGTTTAACTGATGCAAAGGGACGAACGGTGAACTTTAGTAATACTGTCATCATTATGACATCAAATGTTGGATCCGATCATATTGTCACGATGCATGAGGGTGGAAAACGACCAAAAGAAGAGGATGTGTGCGCACAAGTTATGAAGGATGTGCAACAACTCTTTAAGCCGGAGTTTCTCAATCGCGTGGATGACATTATCGTTTTTCATCCGATAGATAAGAACATGCTTGCAGAAATCGTGGAAATTCATGTTGCAAAGATTGCCAAACGTTTGATGCAAAAGGACATTGTTCTTACTGTAACAGATGCCGCAAAATCATGTCTTGTAAAGAAGGGTTACGATCCACTCTATGGCGCACGTCCACTTAAGCGTGTTTTGCAGAAAGATGTCCTTGATCCGGTAGCACTTGCTATTGTGCGTGATCATAGTAAGACACACTTTAATGTAGACTGTGATAATAATGGTGTAATTGGTGTGCAAGCGATGAAGTAGGTTCTCTGTTGCAAAAAAGTGTCCATGGTTGGGCACTTTTTGTGTTGTGTTGCAGTGTGTGTCGATAACTCAAACTGTGTTATAATTTGGATATACCACTTAATTAATGAGTATGCTATGTCTGTAGAGAAAAAAATATTGGGTGCGTTTGCGCCGTGGTGTTTATCATTGGAAGTTTCTGTTGGTGCTGTTGTTTTTCGTCGCATGCGTGGTGGCAATATCCAGTATTTGATGATCCAATATCGTCATGGACATTGGGAGTTTCCACGTGGGCACGTGGAGGAGGGTGAAACGGAAGAGGAAACGATGTATCGCGAAATTCGCGAGGAAACGCAGTTGACGGAATTGCGACTGGTAAAGGGTTTTCGCGAGAGTATGAGCTTTTCTTATACAGCAAAGGGCAATGAACGTGAAGAGCGTGAAAAG
>CAZGWO010000085.1:0-458 GCA_964528835.1 uncultured Pseudobdellovibrionaceae bacterium | reverse complement strand
CGTTGCATTTTTATTTATAAGAAGGTACATTTCTATCTAGCGGAGTCACTTGGTGGTGAGGTACATCTTTCACACGAGCATAAGAATTATGCATGGCTACCATTTGAAGCGGCATATAATAAATTGACGTTTGATAATGGGCGACGTATTCTTGCTGCCGCACATGATTATTTGACGGTGCAATAGCTATTTGCACTTTGCATCGTTTGGAAGTTTGCGGTAGAATTGTAGTATTGTGTTATTAATAGATCTGGAGTTATGAAGCAACGGGTGAGAAACAGGATTGCGCTGGGATTGGTCGCGCTGTACAGTATTGTTGTAAGTATTATTGCTGTGCCATCACAGATGATACCAGTACCGTGGTTGAGTGAGAAGCTCAGTGCATTAAAAGTTAATCTTGGACTGGATTTGCAAGGTGGTATTCACTTGGAGTACGCGATTGATTTAAACAATAAACG
>CAZGWO010000084.1:0-2961 GCA_964528835.1 uncultured Pseudobdellovibrionaceae bacterium | reverse complement strand
CCCACAACGATGGATATTGTTGTTTGAGAGTCTGTACCTTCTGCAACATCGTCGGCAAGAACGCCTGTCCTTGTTCACCGGGCTCAACTGTCATAATCTGTACAGCGTCCACTTCATCAAGATACGGTGCAATCTGCGCAATTTCCGTTTGCGGACTTACCGACAACCCACGCGCAAAGTTATATTCACTCATTGCAGCAAAAACTGCATGTACGCTCTCTACCGGTTCCGGATGAAAATACACACGCGTCGCTTCTACTGCTGCACATGCCTGTAGGTATGCAATGGGATTATTGGTCATTAAGTGAATTTCTTTTTGCATGTCAGGCATCTCACCAACAAAGTCAAACAAATCACATGTTCGTCCTGCTGTCATCGTTCCATCCATCACATCAATCTGTATCAACGACGCAACATTGCGCAATGCATTGTACTCTACACGCGCCTCTTCAACCGTATCAACTAAAATTGCAGGAATGATTAACATTTTCGTAATACTTTATGCCACAGCACGCCGCCAATATACTGCGCAACACTGAATGCCACAATATTCATTACTACACTCTCCCACCGCAGTGGCAATGCAATCGCAATGCGCAAAACAATAATGACCACCACCGGCACGTGAATTGCCAACATCACATCACGAAAACGCCCATGCTTTTTTGCGCACACACGCCACGCACCGAACGGTGCGCTAATCGCAAACACCATTATGGCAAAAGTAATCACTGTCATTGACATTGCGTTATTTTCCGTATTCGACGCAAATGGCGCACTTCTTGCGAATATTGCGTAGAGAGAAAAGTTTCCACAAAACGACGTGCGTCTTCCGGTTGTGTATAATCCGCGCTAATACACAGCACATTAAGGTGATCATGTGCTACAGAATCACGAATCTGCGCTACCGAAAGTGCCAATCCGGCGCGCACACCACTACGTTTATTTGCCGCAATACACACACCGTTACCACTGCCACATAACACAATTCCGCGCGCATCATGCATCGTGATGACATATTTCGCAACACGTTGCGCATAGTCCGGATAGTCATCATCTCCATCATAAACCATTGCACCACAGTCAACAATATTATATCCTTTCACGTCAAGCCACTCTTTGAGACTCTCTTTGAGTGCAAAACCACGATGACCGGCACCAATATAAATATTATGCTTTAAGTTTGTCATAAATTGCAAGCGTTGCTTTAATAGCATCGCCGGCAGCGATGTTATTCTGACGATATGGCTGGTCCGTTACATCACCAGCAGCGTAAATCCCCGGCACATCTGTCGCACCCGTATGCGGATCAACAATGATATGTCCATAATCCGTTGTTGCAACAATGTCTTTTACAAGCTCTGTATTCGGCACAACGCCAATTTCCACAAAAACACCGTGCAAAGGTATCTCCTGTTCCTCACCGGAAACTACATCTTTATAACGCAAACCACTAACCAGCACATCACCAACAATTTCCGTCGTTAGTGCATTGTAGAGTACATCTACTTTGCCGGATGCCATAATACGATCAAATGTTACCGGATCACCGGTAATTTTATCATTATTACTAATCAATATAATTTTCTGTGCCCATGGCAAAAGATCTTCAACAGCTTCTAACCCGGAATTACCTGTTCCAACAACCGCCGCTACTTTATCGCGAAACATTGGCGCATCACATGTGGAACAGTACACCACACCACGTCCTTTAAACTTCTCCTCACCGGGAACATTTAAATGGCGATGACGTCCACCGGTTACAATAAGTATGTTCTTTGCATTATACACCGTGTCATTGTCACATTGTACAGAGAATATCCCATGATCATGACGCTCCAGTGCCGTTGCACGTACCGGCTGTGCAATCTCCAATCCATCCTGTGCACGTAGATGCGTTTCCAATTTCTCCGCTAATGCCGTGCCCTTGATTGATACTTCACCAATCCAATTCTCCACCGTCGCACTTACTGTAGACTGTCCACCGATGCGATCTGTGATTACCACTGCACGCATCTGCTTACGTGCCGCATACACACCGGCAGCAACGCCACCCGGACCGCCACCAATAATGACGACATCATAAACTTTTTCTGCCATAAAAATACAATCAATCTAATAATACGAACACAGCGACCCTGTCGAAACAGCGTCGCTGATGCACGTACTATGAGAGATCAAGCATGCTCTGCAACTTGCCTTGATCAAAACCAACAATAACTTCTTCTTGACCATCCTTCTCAACAACAATTACCGGTACACCCATTTGACCGGATTTTTGAACCATTTCCTCCGCCTTTGCTTGATCTTCAGCAACGTTATGTGATTCATAAGACACATTATTGTCGTCCAGAAACTTCTTTGCCATATCACAATATGGACACGTTGGTGTAGAATACACTGTTACATTCATATTTTTTACGAGTGAGCGCATCACAACACTGTGCCACGTACACTCATTACTTTAATATAAAGATATTACACTTCAATTATCCTCCACTTTTGCAAAATTGTAAACCACTAACAAAATCATCCGCCACAGAACCTTATTTCCATTTGACGAAATACTGCTTTTGCGCAACACTGAAAATGGTGAGTATGTTATACAAGCACCTGTAGCTCAGTGGATCAGACTAGTCAACAGCAGATACCGTACCTACACAATTGTATATTTATACAAGCACCTGTAGCTCAGTGGATCAGAGCATCTGTCTTCGGAACAGAGGGTCGGGGGTTCGAATCCCTCCGGGTGCACAAGCAACGCGCCGTGCGCGCGGAAGCACTACACCTGCGTGTAGTGCGTGGGATGAGAACCGCCGGAGCGATGCGCGTAGCGCCGCGAGGCGTGACCCGGCGCACTTAGTGAGGACGAGCGCGCAGCGCGACGGACGAACTTAGTGACGACAGGTTCGATTCCCTCCGAGAGCACAAGCAACGCGCCGTGCGCGCGGAAGCACTACA
>CAZGWO010000083.1:0-3007 GCA_964528835.1 uncultured Pseudobdellovibrionaceae bacterium | reverse complement strand
ATAGAGCAGCGAGACAATCATCGCATTAACCGTCACCGACTTACCGGCACCGGTTGCACCGGCGACCAGGAGATGCGGCATTTTTGCAAGATCTGCAATAACGTACTTGCCGCCAACATCTTTGCCAAGTGCCATTTTGAGTCCCGGTTTACGATATGGAAATGCTGCTGAACGAACAACGTCACGCATGCGCACGCTAGCAATTTTGTCATTAGGTACTTCAATGCCAATAAGTGACTTGCCGGGAATCGGCGCCTCAATACGAATCGGATGCGCTGCCAATGCAAGCGCCAAATCGCTCGCCAGCGCTGTAATTCGTGAAAGTTTTACGCCGGCAGATGGTCGAAACGCATACTGCGTTACCGTCGGACCGACAACGACATCATCCGGTGTTAATGTAATGCCAAAATTTGCATACGTTTCCGTAATAATTCGCTGCACACGATCAGCGTCACCGGCAGACGCTCTCTCATCGCCAGCAGATTCTACCAACGTTACCGGCGGCACCTTCCATTGCGTTACAGTATCACTCTTTTCCGTCTGTCGCTGTGCAACTGATGCATCCTTGTGTGGCTCCTTTGTAGCATCAACAGTTGCATGTTTCGACTCGGCTTGTACAGATGCTGATGTCGGTGACGCATCAATATCACCAAAGTGCATGCTCTTTATATTAGCGATACGATCTTCTTCAAGGTCACCACGATTGGTCACCTTGTCACGATCTTCTGTATCATCGATATCATCATCTTTTGAAATATCTTGTACATCGTCACGTTGCATTCTCTCTGCATCATCTTCTATCATATCATCATGCGCTCTCTGCGCGCGCAATGCCATTGCTCGCTCTTTTGCCGTATCAAGGTGAGCACCAAATCGACACAATATCGGCATCACAGAAAGATTGAACGATATCAACACGCTCACTAATAACATCGTAATAAGAATTGCAACACCGGCAATTGCGCCAGTAAACGCCTTGAGTCCTGCAGCAAGCACATAGCCAATATGCCCGCCACCATGCCCTTCCTGCGCAGCACGCACCATCGTCGCCGGATCAGCAAAAATGTGCAATAATCCAAGGATGCTGAAAAATGCCAAAATAAAACCGATAATATTACTTACATAAAAAAATGTACGCTCCCGACGTTTAAGTAGGACAATACCCACCAGTACCATTAGTACCGGCATAAACCACTTTCCACGACCAAAAAGATATCCTAACGCCGCATTAAACCATTCGCCGATAATTGCAGCTGCACCAAAAAACCCAAGTATACTCACGAATGCCAACAAAAAGAGCATAATCGCAACAATGCTGCGCTTGACATCACCACTGAGTTTTTGTTGTTTCTTTGTCCTTTTCTTCCGTCGTGCCATAGTCTTTCCGCTACTTAATTCAATTACAACAATAGCTTGCAATTCTTATATTGTATCCTACAGAGTACTTCCATTGTACACTATCTACGTATCAATCAAAAAGTCTACAATGCATACTCAATACTCACTGGACAGTGATCCGATCCCATAACATCTGTAAGAATATCCGATACACGTACATGGTCTTGATAATCTCGGTGTACAAAAATATAGTCAATACGCCACCCGACATTACGTTCACGCGCACGCGTAACAACGTTCCACCAAGAATACTTTACTTCTTCCGGATGCATCATACGCCACGTATCTATCCAACCAGCGGCAATAACACGGTCCATCCACGCACGTTCATCCGGATGAAACCCAATTTTACCGTCATTATCTTTCGGACGCGCAAGATCAATCGGTTGATGTGCGACATTCATATCACCACCAACAATAACAACATGTCCTTGCGCGTGTAACGTATTCATATAATCCAACACGCCATCATAGAATAGTAACTTTTCCTTCCATGCTTGAATACTTTTACCACCATTAGGAAAATAAATAGATAAAACATCATAAACCGTACCAACATGCGTAAATTGCAGATGCGCAACGCGTCCCTCATCAGCATTTACTAAATGTGGAACATCCGTATGAAATGTTACAGCATCGCATTGCCTAGAAAATTTACGTGTCACCCACACGCCGGTACCGGCATAACCAGCCTTCTGTGCGCTATGATAGTACTGTTGATACGCCTCGTGATCTGTTAAATCAGCAGAAAATTGCTCTGCATTTCCTTTAATCTCCTGTAAGAGTAGTATATCTGGCCGGTACATTGTGAGAAATTCTTCCAATGCACCCTTTCGCTCTACGGCACGCAAACCGTTTACATTCCATGAAATAATTTTCATAACATCCATTTCTCTACACTTTCTGTGCACGAATAATCGACCCGTTTCCAGCAGTAACAACATCATCACGTAATACAAATGTGCCACCAACAAGTACCGCCGTTATGCCGTCCGCATAACGATATGGTTGTCGCAATGTTGCACGATCTATAATACGATCCGGATCAAAAATTGTAATATCCGCAACAAGATTTTCCGCTAACTTCCCACGACACGTAATGCCAAATCGCTCTGCCGGTAACGCAGTAATCTTATGAATTGCTTCTTCCCATGAAAGCAATTTACTGTGACGCACATAGTGACCCAAGAAACGTGCAAATGCGCCAAAACTGCGTGGATGAATCAATTCACCAGTCTGCCAATCATCTTCTATATAACCACCGCCATTAGATGCAAGTATTGTGTTATTTTGAACCATTGCTGCACGCAAACCTTCTTCACTCAGCGCGTCCAACAGAACAATTGCATGACCATGACTTGCCAAAAGAATAACAATTACAACGTCTTCAACCGACTTCTCCTGTGCTTGTGCGATATCAGCAATACGTCGGTGCGAAAGTTGCTTCATAATCGGTGCCACGGAAATGACCGCAGTACCAATATTCAACTGCGACTGCTCTCGCATCTGCGCAACAACTTTTGCGCGCGTATCAGCATCACGCAAACGAGCCAACGTCATCGTGCGCCCACCATCCGTTACCCACTGTGGCAATAATGTATAAAGCACT
>CAZGWO010000082.1:0-3054 GCA_964528835.1 uncultured Pseudobdellovibrionaceae bacterium | reverse complement strand
GTGAGCGTGGTGCTCAATAGCCTGCGCCTGCGCCGGAAAGTATTTGTTTCGTAATTGACTTTGGTGTCCTGACGGAGATTGATATGCAGGAGAAGTTGCGTGTGATATCACGCAGAGATTGCGTGCAGTAATAGCATCGTTACAGGAAGTTGATAATAAATAATTCTCTCCCTATGAAGAAGAAACAGCGTAATATTCTCACCAGTGTTATTATTGGTTTCGGTGTTGCTGTTACGGCGGTATTGCTGTGGCAGGTATTGGCACCGCAGTTGCCATTTGAGCGCATGGAGCGCGTGATGCGTGCGCAGATGGGTGATGCTGATGATGTGATGATGGGCGCGTCCGGTATGATGAACGGTAAAAGTGGTAAGGCGGGCGGCGCTTTCTCACAAGAGACAGACGGCCTGCCGGATGTGGTGCCGACGCAGGTTGTGGAACTCGCTGACGGCGATACGTACGAGATGGTGGCGGAAGTCGTCAAGCAAGAAGTTGGTAATCGCGTCGTGCGGCGCTTGGCGTACAATCGGATGATTCCGGGACCGGTGATCAAAGTACCGCGCGGCGGAAAGATCACGCTGAAATTTACGAATAAGTTGGACATTCCGACGACGCTGCACAGCCACGGCTTGCGCGGTGAGGATGCATTTGACGGCCTGCCGACGACGATGGGCGGGAAGCAAAAGCCGATGCAGCCCGGCGAGACATTTGTGTATGAACTGACTTTTCCGGACGCCGGCGTGTTTTGGTATCATCCGCATCTGCGCGAGGACTATACGCAGGAAATGGGACTCTATGGCAATTACTGGGTGGACGCGCCGGACTACTGGGCGCCGGCAGATCGGGAGGCATTCCTCATCGTGGATGACTTTGCGGAGAACGAGCCGTTTTACAAGGAGGTCACAACACATACGATGATGGGGCGCTATGGCAACCTCTTGATGATCAACAATGACACGGACTATCGCTTGGAGGCGCGCACCGGAGAGCGCGTGCGATTCTTCGTTACCAACACCGCCAACACGCGCGTGTTTGACATTGCGCTCAAAGACGCGCGCGGCAACACGGTGCCGTTGACCGTCGTTGGCGGTGACATCGGACGCGTGGAAAAGGAGTATGTGGCAAAGCATACGGTGCTTGCGCCGGCGGAGCGCGTCATTTTTGAAGCGGCGTTTGCGCAGCCCGGCACATACACCATAGAGCACCGCGGTACGGCATTTGGCAAGGTGGTGGTCACGGGAGCGCCACAGGCGGTGGCGCCGCGACCGTTGCGTACGAACGCCGCAGACTACGCACCGCTGCGCACACAGTTTGATGCGCTGCTGGCGCGCACGCCGGACAAGCGTTTGCGTCTCGCTATTGGTATGAAAGGTATGGGTGAGATGCGGCGCGGGATGCGCCACCGCAATGGTATGGGGCGTATGATGGGCGGCACGCAAGCGGACTTGGACGCCGAAGAGCGTAGAATGGGCGGCACGCCGCAGCGTCAAAGTGGTGACGGTATAGAGTGGGGTGACAGTATGGCGATGATGAATGCGCGGAGCAATAGCGCAATGATGGAGTGGATGCTGATTGACGAGGACAGCGGAAAAGTGAATATGGCTATTGATGATTGGACTTTTACCACGGGACAGTTCGTCAAGGTGCGCATTTTCAACGATCCGCGCTCTATGCATCCGATGCAACACCCGATTCACTTCCACGGACAGCGCTTTGCGGTGATTGCCAGTGATTGGGGCAGTACGGACGGCACGTTGCAACCGCGTCAAAATCTCCAGTGGAAAGATACGGCGCTCATCCGCGCCGGTGAGACCGTGGATATCATTGTGGAAATGACCAATCCCGGCGACTGGATGGCGCACTGCCACATCGCCGAGCACCTCCACGCCGGTATGATGCTCAATTTCTCCGTGCGAGACGCGCAAGACACAAAGCGGTAATTGCCGGCAATGCGCACAGGTTGCCAAGTGCTTGGCGATATGTAGTATCCGCATACGCAGCACCAAACATCACTTCATGTGAGGTGGTGTTTTGTGTCTACGGTTCACGCGATAGTGAACATATGGTACAACGATAGCGTCACAGAGGAAGCGTAGCAAACAGTACTACTAGCCTCTTGACAAAACCGCTTTTTTTTTGCTACTGTTGACGCAGGAGTTCTTTACAAGGATGTTTTTTGTTAACAACACACTGTAGGAGGTGTGAAATGGGTAAGAAACGCAATATGACACATTATGGTAACGCGCACAGTTCAAGAGATCCGCGCAGGCATGTGACATCAAAACAGTACAATAGTAGAGGCAAGGTGCGTCGCGGCAAGACGCAGCATCACTATAGTAATGGTCGCGGAAAAAACAAAGGGCTCTTTGCCATATTGTTTGGTGACTAATCCGTAGCACCTTAGTGCTTTTACGTGTGGCTATAATAATACTATTATAGCCACACAACATCTTATTAGTGTATATTAGACTTATACATAGAGTGTTTATGTCAGGGAATAAGTATGATCGTTTAGATATGGGAGATTCTAATAGTATATATGTTCGAGATCTCGATGAAAAGCTTTTTGAACAGGCATTTGGTATGCAATCGCAAGATGTGCTTGAAAAGATGCTGACACGGGAACAAGTAATCGCCATCATCAACCATCCTGATACACAGATGCATTATGGCGTACGAAGGAATGATAGTGCACATAGACGATATCTTGAAAGCGCCGATGTTGATGATCTCATCGGTGATATCCTCGGTGAAGGATTTGACACGCAGACATTGATTAATGTTATTCGGGAGGTGCTTGGCAAAAAGTAGGAAGCTTATGATGAGCGGTATTATTGCCCGATAGTATGCCATGCATTCTGTCGGGTTTTTTATTTTGAAATCCATTTTGTTGTATCATAAAAGATGATGAGCGAAAAAATAGAGCAACAGAAAAAGAGTCCGCATATTCTCATTGTCGGGGCGACGCATGGGCATGAGTATTTGGGCGTGCGTGTCATAGAGACACTGAAAGGATTACGCGTAGCGCATGGTACGGTGGAGTATGTCATTGGTAAT
>CAZGWO010000081.1:0-3061 GCA_964528835.1 uncultured Pseudobdellovibrionaceae bacterium | reverse complement strand
CACTTTATTGTGATGAATGTTTACCAAAAAGGCGCTCAATCCACTCACGTACCGATGATGTCGTATCACGCGCTTTCATGGCAGTATTTGTCTCGGTAGGTTTGTCAATTTCACCATTCTCATATGTAAGCGCTACAACTTGTTCATCTGCGCGCTTACGTCCCAACCGTTCCTTTGCAACACGCTCTTTATAATCGTCTGATGAAAAATATGCAATACGATCCTCCAAACTTGCATTCATACGTTCAAGCCGAGCAACTTCTTTGTTAAGAGTCGCAATTTCACGATCGATAGCAGTAACTCGTTGATATTCCTTCACACCGGAAAAACCAACAAATGTTGCAACAACGGCAAGTATCACGATACCGACAATGACCCACAATGAGATACGCATAGTCATTCTCAAAAAAGATTAGTATCCATAAAATGCCGGCGCAACCGTAAAACCAATCATCGCAACAATCATCAATGTTGCCATGATTATCCAAAATACCTTAACAACAGTTTTGTTCTTCATATACTATAATGCCTTACTATTTCAAGTATACCATATTACACTAACGCTTCATAATAGCAAGAAATGCTTGCGGAGGAATCTCAACATTACCAATTGCCTGCATACGTTTTTTGCCCTTTTTCTGCTTTTCCAAAAGCTTACGTTTACGCGTAATATCACCACCATAGAGACCGGCTGTTACGTCCTTACGAAAAGCGCTTACAGTTGCGCGTGCGATAATTTTCCCGCCAATTGCTGCCTGAATAGCAATTGCGAAATTCTGTCGCGGTAGTACTTCTTTGAGTTTTTCTACCACAAATTTACCCTCTCGCTGCGCCGCATCACGTGGCACAATACGCGAAAATGCATCTACACGCTCACCGGCAACCAAAATATCCATTTTCACAAGATCACTCTCACGATAATCACTCAGCTCATAATTCATCGATGCATACCCACTGGAAACACTCTTAAGCTGATCATGCAAATCCACGATTACATCAGCGAGCGGTATGGAAAACGTCAATTGCACACGATCTTGATCAATATAGTCTGTATTACGATACTCTGCGCGCATCTTCCCTAAAAGCTCCATAACACTACCAAGATACTGTGCCGGTACAATAATTTCAAGATCTACATATGGTTCAGCGATAGACTGTATTACCGATGGATCCGGTAAATCCGTCGGCGCATAAACCATTTGTTCTTTACCACTTGCAGTAATAACTTTATAAACAACACTTGGTGCAGTAATTGTAGGCACGATATCAAACTCACGACCAAGACGTTCCTGAATAATCTCCAAGTGTAATAATCCTAAAAAACCACAACGAAACCCTCTTCCTAACGCACTATTATGTTCTGGTTCAAAAATGAATGCCGCATCATTAAGAGAAAGTTTTTCCAACGCTGTTCGCATCACATTATAGTCTGCGCCATCGACCGGGTAAAAACTCGCATACACCATGGGACGCACTTGTTTATAGCCGGCCAATGCTTCTTGTGCCGGATGATCTAGCATTGTAATCGTATCACCGACACGACATTCTGCAACACTTTTAAAACCTGTTGCAATATAACCGATTTCACCAATTGTTAATGATTTCTGTAACTTGTACTGCGGACTCAAAACACCAAGCTCTACAATAGAACTTCGTTCACCGGTTGCCATCATCTTAAGTTGTGCATGTGTCTGTAACATTCCGTCAACAACACGTACATATGCTAGCACACCTTTATAAGCATCATACACACTATCAAAAACCAGTGCACGTGCCGGCGCATGAGCATTACCATGTGGCGCCGGCACACGCCGAATCACCTCGGCAAGCAATGCCGGCACACCTTCACCGGTTTTACCACTCACTGAAAGAATTGTATCACGATCACAACCAAGCACGTGCATTATTTCTTTTGCCACTTTTTCCGGATCGGCATTAGGCAAGTCAATCTTATTCATTACGGGAATAATCTCCAAATTCTGCTCCAGCGCAGCATAGAGATTAGAAAGTGTCTGTGCCTGCACGCCCTGCGATGCATCAACAAGAAGAATTGCGCCCTCAACAGCCGCCAACGAACGACTTACTTCATATTGAAAATCCACATGCCCCGGCGTATCAATAAGGTTAAGTACATAATCCGCACCATCATAATAATAGCGCATACGTACCGGTTGCAATTTAATTGTAATACCACGCTCACGTTCCAGATCCATTTGATCCAATAGCTGATCATGCATCTTGCGCTTTTCCACTGTTGCCGTAATATCCAGAAAACGATCTGCTAACGTACTCTTGCCGTGATCAATATGTGCAATAATACAGAAATTTCTAATATTTTTCGTATCCATAATCGTCATAGAAAATCACACTCCCATACAAACATTATATCTAGTAGTGTACCACATCTCAATCTCACTATGTAAAACAAACACCCGTGTTATCCTATCTCTATAACACAACGAAATTAAACATGACAAAAAATATTCTCTACGAAATAGTCATAGGACTATACGTCTCTCACCTCTCGCTTATTATTTTTTCTATAAAAGAGAAAAGCGATAGCGGTTACAATACACGCACCAATTACAAACCACCAGTAAGAATAACATCTATCAAAGAACCACCATGCAAATAACATACAAACAGCAAGTACTGCCATACCACGAAAGCACTTCGTAGAATCGTACTCATATGCTTTATACTTTTAAACGTAAATTAATTTAATCTCCACTATAAAATAGTATTGTATGGAGGCGACCTCTGCGCATATGCGCTCTCCATAAATAATAGTTGAGAGTGAGATTTTCCATCTCATGTAATATGTTAACTTTTTAACACATTACATGAATAAGATGGAAAAAACTATACATATTAAGTGTGCCCCCCGCAATAATTTGTCAAACACAAAAAATACTCCGTCATAAAATAACGCTATTGCTCTATTTATTTGATATACATTTTCACATTAATTTACTATCATTAATTTACTATTTTATAGTAAATTTTGTACCACGCCACGAACTGCGCAATTCCCGTATCAATGCGCGTCGTCGGCGCCCAC
>CAZGWO010000080.1:0-3069 GCA_964528835.1 uncultured Pseudobdellovibrionaceae bacterium | reverse complement strand
CTTCATTGCCGGCTGTCACGGGCCGCTCCCGTGGGGTTCTACTGAGCGTACGCGCTGTTCTTCCCCAAGCTCCGTGGTGATTGCCACATCATCGCCTTCTTATTCATAAGCATACTACCCAACATCAAAAAATGCAATATGTATTTTAATAATTTCCACTATCTTGATCTGCCGGAACAAAAGTATCAGGAGCGATATTCTTTTCATATTCCGCATTAGACGTAAGGAAAAGTACAATGGCATACACGCCAACGACTGCAAGAATAACTACCATAACGATTTGCCGTTGCGTTACAGTGATGCCAAATCTATAAAATAACCAATTCTGCACCATCCGAATCATACCTCTTACATATTACTTCTCAAACTTTCCGACAACCCAGTCCATCTCACGTTGCCAATCACGATTGGAACATCTCCAACCGGGACTACCGGCTGCCGGTCGCGGACTTCCTTCCAGATCAACAATCCCCAATACATAAAATGCGCCTTTACTTGGGTCACATCCGTACCTACCGGCACGATAGCGATAATAACGATAACCATTACAGGTACCAGTCGCTGTTGGATCTTCCGGCGCATCTACACCAAGGTTGCCAAGAAATGCGTGATCCTGATTACCAACATCCCAGCCACCACATCCATCATGATCTGATGTCGGATACCTTCCATCATGATCTAACGCATAGAGTTCAAGTGCATTTTGAATTGACTTCATGTGCAACAATCGCTCCGCATCTCGTGCCTTCATACGCGCATTACTCAAACTCACAAGCACAATGCTTGCAAGAATGCCAATAATAGCAATGACAATAAGCAACTCAATTAATGTAAACCCTCGCTTCATAAATTTAGAATAAAATATTACAAATACCAAGCACTTTTTTGATAAAGAAGTTATACTGCATACTACTTATAGATCATATCACAATTTTTTCGTACTTACTACATTAATTCACCGCTTTTTCTTCTGATAAAGACTGCCTCTTTGAGAAAAAAATATCACGTGCGACATGTGGTGACGCAGCATCAAATGCCGCACGACGTTCCTGCGCACGTTCCACTACGGCACGAAATGCCGGCGCATCAAATGTCGTGCCGGCATATTTTAAACGAATACGTTCAACATCTTCCGGTAAGAGAAGATTACCGTAAAAAAGACGATGCCATAGCAAAACCATCCATATGGTCGTACCAACAAAAATAATAATAAAGAGCCATGAAAAGTGTCGATGCTGACATGACATCACAAATCGTCGTAAATGCCATTGCAGAGGTTTACGTTGCTTCTGTCGCACCATCCGTTCTTTATGCTTACCAAAAATCATATAACTATTGCTGTTCTTTAAATGGAATACGCGCATTAATTGTGGCAATAACAGTATCACGCCTTGTCGTTGATGCTTGTGCAATATGATCCGCATCAGGCACCTGTAGAACGACACCACTCACATCACCACTACGTTGCACATGTTCTTGTGGCACAATCGTTACCGTGTCCATAAAAATGTAATACTGTGCATTTTCAAGTGTATGAAGCATGCCGACAACATCATCAAATGTTCCTTGTAGCGTAATAATAAAATACTTCTCCATATCAAACTGCATTACCTCCGTCAAATGGTCATCAATACCTTTCTTTTGTGCTTTGTTTTTATACTTTTGCAATTTTACCGCTTCATCGGTAAGTGCAGCAAAGCGAATCACCACACCACGTTCCTGTGCAATACGCTCTACATGATCAATAAGTGTGATAATTTGTCCTTCTGTCGGCATAACCGGAATCATGGCGCGATTTTTCAAAATTGCATCACGTTGCTGTATTAAATGTTCCTTTTGTGCAATACGCGTAATAAGCATTTCCTGTGCAATATTTTTCTCTGCAATATCACTTCGCGCCTTATGAACAGTATGTAAAAGTGGCACAATGCCATAAGTAACACTTCCGATAATAATCAGTCCTACACCAAGAACCGCTAAGCGATCTTTATATTGTGCTAAAAAATGATTCATTGACATGGTGTTACTATTGCCGTTATCGTAAAGTCCGTATCGTGACGATCGACTAAACTTGTCAGTGGTAGTGTAACATGATTAAAACACGGTGACGCCTCCATTGCGTGCTTAAACTGTAGAACAACATTACGTTCTTCTGCTATGCCATGAATTTCAATCTGCTTATACGCGATAGCAATTTTCTCAACGCGCAATGCGTCTGGCGTAATAGCGCTAAGTGTACGAATAATTGCTGACGGCGCACTCTGAGAATGGTCCATTTTTTGTGCCATATGTACCATGCGGTTCGTCTGTGCAATAAGGTGATCATCTGCTTCCATTTCACGTATGTCACTCTGTGCGCGGATCGTCGCCTCCGTAACCTGTAAACCTCTATCCTCCAGATGCGTCGCCATCAATAGAAAACCTAAAACACCCATCACTGCAATAGGTATCAATATAAGCATAATGCCATAGATAAAAATCATACGCATCCGTAACGTCCTACGTATGGCATCTTTTGTATCTTGCGGTATAAGGTTAATCGAAATCTTCATAGTACAATTTTCGTGATGCAAGGCCAATTGCGGTAACAGCATCCAAAGCCTCGATACGCGATAGCAATGGCAGTGTTTCTGTCATGTAATCAACGTTACGCCATGGATCTGCAATGTACGTTGCAATACCAACTTCACGCACCAGAAATGACCGTAAACCTTTGATTGTCGCTCCTTTGCCACAGAGCAATATAGACGCTACTTGCCTACACTGCGCCAACGCCTGTAGGCAAAAATCTGCACTCCTACGGACCTCATTGGAAAGTGTTGTAATACTGGGAAATACAGCATTAAAAAGCGGATCTTCATCAATATAAGAACCAATACCATCTACGGCAAGCATGCGTTGTGCTTCCTTCACGCTTACACCAAATGCTCGTACAATATTCATCACCAATGTTTGATAACCAACCGGTATGCTCACAGAAAAAATCGGCACACCATTGATAACAATCGCCAAACGCGCACTAATATCACCACAAAAAAGAATCATCTGACCACTCTGCACACCGTGATC
>CAZGWO010000079.1:0-3163 GCA_964528835.1 uncultured Pseudobdellovibrionaceae bacterium | reverse complement strand
CAAGGAGTCCGATTACACGATCGACGATGACGGTAAAGATCGCTGGAATTGTTGCATTGTTATGCGAACGACCAAGCATGTATGCGCGGTACGCATCGCCGCCGAGAAAACTTGGGAGAAAGTTATTGATAAATGTGCCGGTAATATACCATCGGACAAACCGTCCCGTACTATGTGAAAACCCCTGTTTCTGTGCGAGAATGTACCAACGATAGGCAGAGAGAACATTGCCACCAATGATGAGTGCGCTATAAAGCAAAAGCCAGCGCCATTGCAAAGAGATGATCTCTTGCCCAACAGCACTCCAGTCAATATGTACAATCAAGAGCGTCAAAAGAACAATACTCACGATGTACTTCATCCATCGTGGTACCTTTGTTGGGATATAGCGAAAGAAACGCGACGCAATCATCAGTGCTTCTTGTAATATTTATAATAAAGTTCTTCGTAACGATCTGCAACAGAGTGCCAGCTCATCTTCTGAGCAAGTGCACGACTAGCAGTGCCCATTGTTGCAAGAAGTGTCGGTTTGCGAATAAATCGATCCAATGCACTGCGAATCGCACCAGCATCTTCACGGTCTACAAGAAAACCCTCTTTTCCATCAGTAATAATCTCACTGCCACCGGTACGCGTGATGATAATTGGCAATCCGCATGCCAATGCCTCCAGCATATTATTGCTCATGCCTTCATTGAGCGACGGTAGGACAAAAACATCCGCTCTTTGGTAAGCGGTAATTAATGCATCCTGATCAAGGTGTCCTGTGAAGAATACGACCTTCCCCAATCCAAGCTTCTGCACCTGCGCGCGCAATGCATCTGCAGCATCACCATCACCGCCGGCAATAATCATTTTCATCAGTATGTGGGGGCGTGCATCGCGTAATTGCGCAAACGCATCAATGAGGAAACGAATTCCTTTGCGACGCATGAGACGTGCCGCCGTAAGAACAACGAAGGTATTATCATCTTTTTGCGATACATCACCAGGCGTGAACCGCGTCGTATCTATGCCATTATAGATAATATCGATTTCCTGCATTGGTGCACTTTTATGTGCAAGATCACGCAGACGTGCACTATTAGCGACAACTCTTGTCGCATCACGCCAAACACCGGTAATAACAGGTTTGAGAAATGGATAGATATGATCATAGCGATCACTAAATCCCGGCACGTCCGCACCGCGCAGTGAAATGATGTACGGCACACCGAAATGACGTGAGAGACGGCGCGCCATCCACCCACACGGCACACCAAAAAATGCATGGATAATATCATAGTTTTGCGCACGCATCAATGCGGAGGCTTTTCTGTAGCCCTTCCACGTATACATAAGCAGATCGCGCAATGACTGGTGTGTAAGCATTTTGCGATTTTTTGCAATCGCCACGTAGTGAATACGAATACCACCACCAAGGTCTTCTGTGCGCTCACGATTGTCCGCCGCTGTCGTTACGAGATCAACACTGATATTCTTCTTATCTTTATACGTGTCAAGAAGATATCGCGTTGCATTCGCCGCACCACCACCGAGCGGCGGATACTCGTAATTAAGGAAGAGGATCTTCATAAAGTAAAGTATAGATTAACTATATATCATCTAGGTGTTATGCGATATATTTTTAATAACGTAATTCATACGTCCTCGTCCATGGTAATAGTCTTTCATTGCAATATCAACAAGTAGTCCAAAGATGAATAGCTGCATGCCGCCGAGAAGGAAAAAAATACCGACAAGTGGCCAAATCCGATCCGCGATCGCTGCGCCAAAAAAAACTTTCTCAGTGAACATCCAAAGGAGGATTGCACTACCGATCATGCCGAGAAAGAGCCCGCTACCACCAAAGAAGTGAATCGGTCGCGCCGCATAACGTTGCCAAAACCACATCGCCACCATGTCAGTAAACCCCTTGATGGCACGATGCCAATTATATTTTGTAACTCCACTTGTACGTGGATAGTGTGTAACTTTTACCTCCGCAATTTTCCAGCCGTCAAGTTCTAAAAGTGCCGGAATAAAACGGTGCATCTCACCAAAGAGATCCAGATTCTCAAAACACACACGTCGATAAGCGCGCAATTGGCACCCGGAATCATGGATCGTATCATTGAGTAGGATCTTACGCAACTTATCAGCACCACGAGAAAAAATCTTCTTCATAAGAGAGTCTTTCCGATTGTAGCGCCAACTAGCAACAACATCATAACCCTCATTAAGTTTTGCAAGAAGCTTCTTTGTTTCAGCAGGGTCATCTTGCAAATCACCGTCCATTGTAAAAATGATCTCACCACGTGCCGCCTTAATGCCGGCATCAAGACCGGCAGTTTGCCCAAAACGCTTGCGGAACTCAATGAGTGTCAGCGGCGTGAGTGTGCGCGCGATTTCTACAGTAGCATCATCCGAGCCGTCATCAACGAATATAATCTCGAAAGGTTCCCCCATTTCTGTTGCAACTGCAACGATACGACGATGTAACTCTTTAACATTCCCTTCCTCGTTTAGCAATGGCACAACAAAAGAATGTGCCACTTTTTTCCCAGTGTAACCTTTTGGGATATCTGTCATAATATAGCGACCTGATATGATTATATACGCGTCTATTATAGCATAAAAAATTTCTACAGAAAATACTATAATACACATGTAAACAAAAAAACACGCATCATGCGAGTACTTCGTGTTGGGGCGGAGGGATTCGAACCCCCGCATCACGGGACCAGAACCCGTTGCCTTACCGCTTGGCTACTCCCCACGGCACCTACATCACATCATACCCAAAGATGCGTTTTTGCGCAAGAGGTGTGCTATGGACATCTTAGCGTAAAAGTTTTGCCGTCTCGGTAACATTCTGTAGCAAGGTTGCCGTGTCCGTTGTTGTTGTAGAATCCTGCAATAGTGTGGCGGCAGGACCACCGATAAGGGCGTGCATCGTTAGCGGTATCACAACGATGAGTCCGATGAGTGGCAAGACAACCATAGCAACTGAGATGATTAGTGTCCATAGAAAATATTTCCGTGTTTTTTCAACGCTCGTGTAGATGGCATCAAGTTTCGCATCTTGTGCGGCAAGTGCACGTGCCGTATCATTAGCATAGTATGATTCCATAGGTTTAGACTTTAAGGTAACGACGAATAGCAATCGTGCTGGAAATTATAC
>CAZGWO010000078.1:0-3171 GCA_964528835.1 uncultured Pseudobdellovibrionaceae bacterium | reverse complement strand
TTCGTTGGGTACGAAGTTTTCGGATGCTTTGGACTTGCGATATCGTGATGAGAATGGTGACACACACGCTGTTGTAATGGGTTCATATGGCATTGGTCCGGCACGTGTGATGGGTACTGTTGTGGAATTGCTTAGCGATGACAGAGGACTCGTGTGGCCACAGTCTATTGCACCATTTAGAGTGCATCTTATCGCTATTGGTTGTGATGATGATGCGCGTGTACTCTATGATCGTTTACGTGCAGATGGTATAGATGTGTTGTGGGATGATCGTGATGTGCGTCCTGGCGTAAAGTTTGCTGATGCTGACTTGATCGGTTGTCCATGGCGTATTGTTCTCTCGAAAAAAACGCAATCTGCCGGTGGTGTGGAAGTAACCAATCGCCGTACCGGTACGCAGGAAATTATTCCAACCACCACTATTATTAATTACGTGCATTAGATATGGCAATTTCTCTTTCGTGGCACCACCCACATTACAGTGATGATGACATCAATACACCGATTGATCGGATCTTGTCAGAGAACATTATGATGGCAATGTCTAGTGTTTCTATGCATGACAAAACGCCGCGCAGTTGGATTAATTCTATATATTTTGCTTATGCAGATGATCTTACATTTTACATTCTAACGTATCCGACGTCAGAACATATTCGTAATATCACAGTAAATCCGTCAGTTGCGTTGGCAATTGCGTCACCACAGGTACCGGATCAGTACAAAGTTGGATTACAGATTGCCGGCACATGTACTGCTGTGAAAAATAGTGAAATTGTTCGCGCAACAGCGATCTATGCTACACGTTTTCCATGGCTTGGTGACTTTATTAGAGATATTGCTGATTGGGAAACGACAACGCTTGTTTCGCGATTATATAAAATTACACCACAACGCATTAAGATGTTTACGGAACGACAAATTGGTACAGAAATGTGGATTGATTTACGATTGTAGTTTATTTTATAGCCATTGTTTTATTTGTTTAATTTACTTTTTTGTCTTATAATGTAGCATGCGCTCGTTCTCAGCCATCTTTTCTTGTTTATAATAGTATATTCTGTGAAAAATATCATCAGTACAATGACGAATCGTATCTTTCGTCGCTTTGCAAAAGATATCGGCATTGACCTCGGTACAGCAAACACATTGGTTTATGTTTGTGGTAAAGGTATTGTAATCAATGAGCCGTCTGTTGTTGCTGTTAATAAGAAGACTGGACAGGTATTGGCAATTGGCCGTGAAGCAAAACATATGGTTGGTAAGACGCCGGGTCACATTATTGCAACGCGACCTTTGGTTGATGGCGTGATCAGTGATTACGAGGTAACAGAAAAAATGTTGCGTTATTTTATCGGCAAGGTGCACAATGGTACGTTTGCTTCACTTGTGCGGCCACGCGTGTTAGTTGGTATTCCGTCCGGTGTAACAGCAGTGGAGAAGCGCGCTGTTATAGAGGCAACAATCGGTGCTGGTGCACGGGAAGCATATCTTATTGATGAGCCGATGGCTGTTGCAATTGGTGCTGATTTGCCGGTAACGGATGCCGGTGGTAATATGGTGGTGGATATTGGTGGTGGCACATCGGAAATTGCGGTTATCTCACTTGGTGGCGTTGTTGTTGCGCGATCTTTACGAACTGCCGGTGATGAGATGAATGAAGATATCATCCGTTACGCACGAGATCACTTCAACCTTCTTATTGGCGAAAAAACTGCAGAAAACGCTAAAATTGCCGTTGGTGCTGCGGTACAACAAGAGAAAGAACGTTCGACAATTGTTCGCGGGCGAGATTTGGTTACAGGATTACCGAAAGAAGTAACAATGACGACGGAAGATGCGCGAAAGGCATTGGCGCATTCCATACGCATTATCGTAAATACAATCAAGACGATTGTTGAAGAAACGCCACCGGAGTTGATTGCCGATATTATGCAACGTGGCATTGTACTTTCTGGTGGTGGTGGTTTAATTCGCGGATTGGATGCACTTATCGCTGATCAAACGGAAATGCCGGTACGTCGTGCGGAAGAACCGCTTACGGCAGTGGCGCGCGGAACAGGTTTGGTGCTTAATGATCTTGAGACACTTAAAGATGTACTTATTGACACGCGCGATAACGGACTCCTAAGTTATGCAACAGATGCGCGTTAGTAGAGGAATTTTATGGCATATAAAAAAGTTTTACTAGTAATAGCGCTACTGATTGGTGGCGGTTTTTTGCTGATACGTGTCATGGGAGGTACAACGGCAGAGCTTTTTGCTTTGCGTGTTTTTGCGCCAGTAACGAATTTTGGTGTATATTTAAGCGATCGTGCGCAAAGTATTTTTGCTGTTTTTGGATCGGCAGAGGAACTTACACAACGTATTGAATCTCTGGAGCGGGAGAAGTTAACATTAACACGATTGCTGGCAAAATTGGAAGATGTTGCACATGAAAATGAAGTATTGCGTACGCAGTATGGTTTACCGCCTGCTGACGTGTTACAAGATATTGCGCATGTAGAAGCTGACATTATTGGATATAATTCTGGTACGACAAAGGAGTGGATTGCCATTAACCGTGGCACACGAGATGGTGTGATAAATGGCATGGCAGTAGTCACACGTGGCGGTGTATTTGTCGGTACCATTGCACAGACAACGGAGCGAACGGCACGCGTATTGTTACTTACTAATACGCGCAGTACAGTACGTGGAGAAACGAGTGCTTTACATACGCGTGGTATTGTGCAGGGTGTATCAAATCTTGGTGCGCGTTTTCGTTTAGTAGAACGATCGCAACCACTTGCTGACGGTGATCATATTGTAACAGTACGTAACGGTTTTGTTCCTGCGCGACTACTGATCGGTACAGTTACTAATGTGTCCGTTGCAGATGACAGTCTTTTCCAAGAGGCAACTGTTATACCGGCATATACGGCAACACTTGGTGATACGGTACGCGTTCTTCTTATTACTGAAGTATTTCACGATGATTTATGATGGTGAGATTTTTGAGAAAATTGGCAAGACATGAGAGTGTTGAGATTGATGATGCTGTATTGACTGCATCAGAGAGAGATGTTGCGCAGATGGAGTTTCGACTTAATAAACGTTGGCTTACGGCAGTAGTTGTTGTGATGCTCAGTATTTTAATTGGTCTTTGTGTGCGAGTTGGTTATCTTAGTA
>CAZGWO010000077.1:0-3270 GCA_964528835.1 uncultured Pseudobdellovibrionaceae bacterium | reverse complement strand
CGAGAGATCTGCTGTTTCAAACTGTTTTTTGGAAATGGTACTTTTGTGAAAGAATGTATCAGCATCCGTCCCAAGGATAATGGTAAAGTCCGATGTTGCATTGTGCATTGAATGACCTTGTTTTATTGTAGCACCGAGCGTACGTAAGAGCGCTGTGAATGTAAATGGCTTTGCGCCATTTGTGTGATCACTAATAGTAGCATGTGTCTGATTGGTTGCGATGGGTGTTTTGCTTATATGTATAGCACGCTGATCAATGGCAAGAGTATGTGCAACAATCGTACGTACACGTGCAATTGTTGTTTTCGTAGCACCGGCACGAATGAGTGTGATTGTTGGTTTCTCACGTGCAACTTCTGCCTGTAGTCGTTCTCGTGCTAGACGATCAAAAATTGTGTGTGCTGTTGTGGCGATTTCCGTATAGTTAAAGCGTCCGGCACGTGGTACGAGTGCGAACATTTTACCGACGTGAACAACACGCAAAAGACTCTCCGGTTTCCATGCATCAATGACAACTGTTGTGATGTTCTGTGTATCTAATTGTGGTAAAAGTGCAACAAATGATGTTAATGTCGCTAAGTCCATATTTGTGCGAATGTGCGCACCCATAGCATCAAGAAGTTTACCGATCGTGAGAGGATTGCTCAAGGTGCCAATAGAGAATGCTTTATTTTTCATAGCTTGCAAAACATGTTGTTGGCGTTTGGCGCGTCCAAAATCACCTTCCGGATCATTGTGGCGCGTACGGACATATTTGAGTGCCGTTGCGCCATCAAGGTGATGTAACCCTTGTGTGAGGGTGAATGTTTCATAGCTATAGTGCGGTCCCGGGTAATGGGTATCGTTAATGGATTGTTCTACCATAACATTGATACCACCGAGCGCATCAACAACGGCTGTAAATGCATCAAAATCTGCAACAAGAAAATAATGAATTGGTAGTTGTGTAATCGTTTCTATAGCGGTAATTATTGTTGTTGCACTACGGTTGTGTTCTAGTCCATATCTATAGAGTGCGTTGATTTTTGTAGCATTTTGCGTACCAGGGATGCGTACATAAAGGTCGCGTGGAAGGGAGAGAAGTGCAATTTTCCCTTTACGCACATTAATACGTGCGATCATGATTGTGTCGGTAAGATCTTTGCCGGGATGGTCCGGTGTACCTTTGCCGAGGAGAAGAATGTTAATGGTACCGCTTTTTTCACCACGCAATGGTGTACGTTTGCCGACAAGTGAACCTGCGGCTGAAAGAGAGTTATGCAAGAAGGAATGTTGCGCAGATTTTTTGGGAATAGTAGTTGTTGTGTTATGGTGCGATTGATTGTACGTTGGCATAAGAGTTTGTATATGCATTTGTGCCGTTGCAAATTGAGCTTTTATTATGATATAGGCTATTGCACAGAATACAAAAATGCCGAACGTTATCGTAAGGGTGAGTAAAATTCGCATAAAGAAATGTCGTCGCACGATACGTGCACGTTGTTGCATTGACGGACTGTGCAATGGACGTTCTTTTTTGACGGCGCGCGTATGTGTGTGCTGACGTTGTTGCGCCATGCGGGTAATTCGTCCGTGTTGTTTTTTGCGATTTATGATATCCATATATTTTCCAGTGTACCGCGAAGAGCGTGGAAGTTCAATATGTGCTATACTATGACCGTATCGATATTTCTAATAGCATGATATTATGGGATTTTTTGGAAAACTTTTTAACAGTGAAGCAAAAGAGTTACAGCGTTTACAGCGTATTGTTGCGCGCGTTGCAGAACATGAAAAGATGATTCGTGCACTTTCTGACGATGATTTACGTGCACAGACGACAAAGTTTCGGGCGCGATTGACGGCAGGGGAAACAATGGATGACATCTTACCTGAGGCTTTTGCGACTGTGCGTGAAACAGCAAAGCGTGTTATGGGACAGCGTCACTACGATGAGCAGATTATGGGAGGTATTGTTCTGCACGAAGGAAAAATTGCTGAAATGAAAACCGGTGAAGGAAAGACCTTAACTTCTACATTGCCAATCTATCTTAATGCGCTTACCGGCAAGGGCGTGCATGTCGTAACAGTTAATGACTATCTCGCACGTCGTGATGCCAACTGGATGGGTGCAATTTTTGCGGCGTTAGACCTTTCTACGGCGTGTATTATGCACGCAACATCATATCGCTACACACCGACTGTAATTGATACGGATGAGGTAAGTATTGAGTATCAAAATCTGGAAGAAATCACACGCAAGGAAGCATACGCTGCTGATATTACTTATGGCACCAACAATGAATTTGGTTTTGATTATTTGCGTGATAACATGGCGCAACGCTTAGGTGATATGGTACAGCGTCCGCTTCACTATGCCATCGTTGACGAGGTGGACAGTATTTTGATTGATGAGTCGCGTACACCGTTGATTATCTCTGCGCCTGACACAGAGAGCACAAAGCTCTATGAACAGTTTGCACGCATTGTTCCAATGCTTGTGGCAGAAAAACACTACATTGTAGATGAGAAGCTCAAGACTGTTACATTAACGGATGCCGGTGTTGATGTGGTTGAGCAAAAACTTGGCGTTGGCAATATTTATGAACCGGACAAAGTGCATTACGTTCATCATTTGGAACAGGCGATTAAGGCACAAGTCATCTTTCAGCGTGATCGTGATTACGTTGTCAATGATGGACAGGTAATGATCGTTGATGACTTTACCGGTCGCATTATGGAAGGACGTCGCTATAGTGAGGGACTACACCAAGCGATTGAAGCAAAAGAAGGTGTTACCGTACAGAAAGAGTCAAAAACGTTGGCGACAATTACCTTTCAAAACTATTTTCGTCTTTATGAGAAACTTGCAGGCATGACCGGAACGGCGATGACGAGTGCGGAAGAATTTATGAAGGTCTATGATCTTGCAATTGTGAGTATTCCAACGCACCGTGAAATGATCCGCAAAGATTTACGTGACATTGTCTATAAGACGGAACAGGCAAAGTATAACGCTATTGCGCAGACAGTTGCAGAAGCGCACAAAAAAGGGCAACCCGTACTAGTGGGGACAATCGCTATTGAAAAATCTGAAGCAATGAGTACGATTCTTACGCAACACAACATCCCGCACGAGGTACTTAATGCTAAGAATCATGAACGAGAGGCGGCAATTATTGCTAATGCCGGCACAAAAGGTGCTGTAACAATTGCAACGAACATGGCGGGGCGCGGTACCGATATCAAATTGGACGACGCGGCGCGTGCTGCTGGTGGGCTATTTATCAT
>CAZGWO010000076.1:0-3307 GCA_964528835.1 uncultured Pseudobdellovibrionaceae bacterium | reverse complement strand
CCTTTTTTCTTTTACGCTTTTTTTATTGTTTTTGCGTAGTATTGTGCGTGTTCCTTTTGCGCATGCGGCGAATGTGCTGCTTGTCGGCTTTCTTATAAGTTTTGTGCCATCGATTGTGGATACGTTACGGTTTGATACTTTTTGGAGTTACTATGAATTTGCTGGTTTACGAGATCTTATACATGCTTTCTGGACAGTTTTTGGCGATACACCAAGTATTGGTATAACAGATGGTAACCGTATTGAAATTGTTCTTTCCGTCTTTGCAATGACATTCTATGCGTATTTGCGTACACGAAGCGTATGGCGTAGTGTTTTTGTTGCTTTTGGCACATATGTTATCCTCTTTTTCTTGGCATCGTTACCGTCGTGGATTACGTTAAGTGTTTATGGGTGGCAACAGGGATTTTTATCGGTCAGTTCGGCACATGTTGCGCAGATGTTCCTTGCGCCTAATCCATTATTTGCACATCAAATTAATGATATTAATGCTGTTCTCCATGTACATATGAGTATTATCTATGCGTTGAGCATGATTTTTCTCGGCGGCGTGCTGTCATGGCGCTATCGTCATGATCTCTGGCAGAGTGTACGTAATGTGCCTGTGTGGCGTCACGTTATCACCGCTGAAGTATTTTTTCTCAGCGGAGTTGTAACAGTGATGCTTTTTGGTTTTCAAACGCCGGTAATTTTTTTATTGAGCGTATTTGCCGTGCCAGCATTTTTATTAGTCATTGCGAGTATTGCCTTACTTTTCATTGCTATATCGTGTATTGGCGCTATATATAATGCAAAGAAACGATATGTACGAGCGTTATACACGGTAAGTTCCGTGGCACTTATAAGCGCACTGCTTGGTATATTTATTGTTAGTAATCGTGCCGGCATCCATGCAGTTGCGATTGTGGCGATTACGCTTATGAGTACTTTTGCACCGCTACGGTTCTTGGCTGTGCCACCATTGCAGTATGGCATCGCAATGATGCGCTATATACTTGTGTATTTGCTTGGTGTGGCATTGATGACGGAGTCGGCAATCACCGCAGTAACGACTGGCCGAGTACTTATTATTGTTGGCTTATTTGCGTGTGGCGCAGCGTTGACGATGGACCCTTACATGTATCATCGACGCAGACGAATTCTTGCATTGGCAATCTATTGGTTTATTGTCGGTATTGCCTTACTATTGTTAACAAATCTTTTTGCATATAAAGTGTGGTTTATTGGAATTGGAACGATGGCTGTGGCGTTATTGTATCATGTGGCATATCGTAAGTCATTGCAGTAAGTTTATGGACGATTCTGTGTAAATATGCTATTATGGGAAACAAGAGGTTTTCTGTCAATCTTTGATTTATAGGGACATTCTATGGAACATCGTCGTGTATTGTTAATCGTTTTTGTACTGACTTTTGTGGTTGGGTTGTCCTTTGTGTCGTTTGCGCAGGAGCATCGTGTATCGACGTTATCGCTTGTTGCGGATCGGGATCAGGACGGGCTAAGTAATGAAGAAGAAGAACTTTATGGCACCAATCCTGATTTATATGATACGGATAGCGACGGGTATTCTGACGGTGTAGAAGTAGAGAGTGGGTATGATCCTCTGGTGCCGGCGTCACAAGGTGATCGGTTGGTTGGTATTGGTAGTCCGCAAACGGCAACCGGGAAGGAGATTGCACAATCACGACATCTTACAAATGAATTGCGTACGCGTGTTGCCGGTATTGCATTTGACGTGATGAGTGGTAAAGAAATATCACTGGACGATATTGACAAAGAGATGAGTGTATTGCTTGATGGTGCAAATATTTTTGAAAATATGCCGGAAATTAATCCTCAAGATATTCGTGTTAAGCGACAGGATTACGGTGACCTTGATGACAAAGATCGCAAACGGCAAGTTAAGAAAGATATCGTTGATTATCTTACAGCAGTATCGTATATTGTAGCGCTCTATGCACCGCAACCAATCAACTCTCCTGAGGGCGTAGATGCTTTTGCGAAGAAAATGATTGCTGAGACCGAGAAATTGGAAGATGACTACACGAATATTACATATTTTAAAAAATTGTTTCCACGTGGAGAAAAGTTGTTGCGCGGGATGAGGGACATAGAAGTTCCGGAAGTAATGCTCCCACTGCACATGGAAGGACTGCAATTGGCACAGGCAGCAATTGCAGTCAGTCAATCGTTTGATAGCATCTCACCGGATGACCCGGCGGGTGCAGTCGTGGTTTTCTCGCAGGCGCAAGCTCTGATGAATGCAGCAGCGGCTTTCTCCGAAAAGGTTGATGATCAGATGAAGCGCTATGGCATTACAATTTAAAGAGAAAATCGCCATGAACACTTTTCTCTCATTAAAAAAACGTGTGGTAATCATGACAGTGCTTATAGCGTTTGTTGTGGTGTTTGGTGCACCACAATTGACATATGCGCAGTCGTGGAGCGATAATCCGTCATCACAGATCTTTAAATCAGCGTTAGACGAAATGAAGAGAATCGTTGAGGACATTCAGCGAGCGGTTGTAACAGTTGTTTTAATGCAGAGTATCTCACGACAGATCGATCAGATTATTGGTTCGTCTGGTGGTGCTATTGTCGGTACACAAGGTTGGATTGATTACCTTAGTAAAGCTGATGATACTGCTGCGACAAAAGCGCGTAACATTCTTGCTGCATCGACGCGTGGTGTAGCAACGAATTACTTGCGTGGGGAAGGTGATAGCATAGCGGGACGAATTGCGGATTTTATAGATGCCGGACTTAATGGTGATAAAATTATTAATAGCACTATATTGCCGAATGATTATCTTCGCAATGGTAGTGGCGTGACGATAAATAAAATTACCGGAAAGAGTGAACTTAATAATATCGCCGCACTTACTGCAGTGCTTGATGCACGCAACAATATCATGATGGCACAGATTAGCGCTGATACATTTGAGAAACTCCGACAAGAAGAGACTGAAGCACGTAAATTGAAACAGACCGGTGCCGGTTTTGATAGTGCACAGCCATTGCAAACAGCGGAAGTAGTTAATAATTTGAGTCAGGCAACGATGTCTGCGGCGCTCAATGGTGTAAAATCACCGATTGTGAAAAGAATTGTTATGG
Source organism: uncultured Pseudobdellovibrionaceae bacterium (assembly GCA_964528835.1). Lineage (GTDB taxonomy): Bacteria > Patescibacteriota > Minisyncoccia > Moranbacterales > JALVQA01. The sequence goes on along the minus strand of CAZGWO010000076.1, from coordinate 193 downwards.
TTGTATTCACACGTTTTGTTAGTAAGCTTAGCGCGAAGGCGGAGAAGCGTGTTACCGAAATCAGGCGGTCTGTTGGTAAAGTGTTGAACAAAGTTGGCGGGAGGCAACAGTATAAAATTGATTTTTAGTAGTTAATGAGGGTCTGTAGCTCAGCTGGTTAGAGTGCTACATTGACATTGTAGAGGTCCCCGGT
>CAZGWO010000075.1:0-3350 GCA_964528835.1 uncultured Pseudobdellovibrionaceae bacterium | reverse complement strand
ATACTGATAGTACGTTTGAGCACTTGCTAAGAGATCACTAGAAACATAAAGAAAAATATGGGACTGTTTGGAAAGAAAAATGTTTTCCTCGGCATTGATTTTGGGGCATCAGCGATCAAGGTTGCTGAGATTGCTTTTAAAAATCATCGTCCGGAATTAACAAATTACGCTACAGCACCAATGGTGCCTGATGTTGCACCTGGCAATATATTGAAAGCTGTATTAAAGAAGATGAAGCCGACGGCGCATTCAGCATATGTGGCATTACCGGGGTCTAACGGCCTTGTAACGCTCATTGCGTTTCCAAAGATGTCTCATGCGGAACTTGCGAAGGCTGTAATGTTTGAAGCGCGTAAATATATCCCGATTCCGTTGGAAGAAGTGAATGTTAGTTGGGATATCGTTAGTTATGATGATAGTGATAACACTGTAACACAAGCAACAAATACTGATGATGGTACGAAGCAGGGTGTTGCGCAACAACAAAAACGTGTGACAGATAGCGGTAAAATTTATGTTCTACTCGTTGCTGCACCACGAAAGAATGTTGCAGAGTATGAGTCGTTTTTGGCGCAGACTTCGCTAACTCTTAATGCATTGGAATTGGAAACATTCTCTCTGATGCGTGCGTTGGTTGGTGAGGATATGGGACGGTTTCTTATTGCAGATATTGGCTATCATGCGACAAATATCGTTCTTGTGGAGAAGGGTGTGATTCGTGCAAATCGGAATATTGGTACTGGTGGTGCAAATATTACGCACAGTATTGCGAAATCGATGGGATTAGATGAACAGCGAGCGAATGCCTATAAACATGAACGTAATGATCTCTTGTCGCAAAATGGTATTGCGCGACAGAGTGTTGACGTGATTGTAGAGGAGATGCGTCGTGTTGGTATGTCACACGGCACAATGGCGGATAATATTATTATTACCGGTGGAACAAGCAATCTCATTGGTATTGATGAGTATGTGGCGACAGCGCTAAATGCAAAAGTTGTGCGTGGTAATCCGTGGGCACGTGTTACAATTGAAGAACGTATTATGCCGTTTGCACAGAAAATTCAAGGTACGTTCTCGGTAGCAGTTGGTTTGGCGCTACGTGGTATTGAAGAATATCGTCGTTCATAAAATATAACTGGAAAAAATGTAATTATATGAATATTAATCTCTCACAAACATCGGCAGCTGCGCGTATGCAAAAGCGTAAGGACAAAATGTTCACACGTGGCATTATCTTTGCTATTGTGATTTTACTGCTTGTTGTTGGTGTTTTTATTTGGATACGTATTTATAACGGGACGGTAGAAGGTAAAATCGCTGCTGTTGATAATAAAATTGAGATGCTTGACGCAAAGTCGTCACGTACACAGATGACGGAGGTTGCCGATGTGCTTTTTCGTGCACAATCCATGGAGCGCAATCAAGTACAAAATAGCGTTGTCTTGAATGTTCTTGAGATGATTAGTGGAGCACTTGTAGATACGGTAACGGTGGATACATATGACTATACTGTCACGGATGATCACATTGAAGTGCGAGTAAAGTTGTCAACAACGGACCTTTTATCTGTTGCAAAACAAGTTGATGCATTCAAAAAAGCTAAAGTCTTTCATGCTGTTACGGTTGAAGATGTTAATCGTAATGCGGAAACCGGTGCGGTAGAATTCATGACCGTATTGGAGTATCATTTATCAGATAAGCAAGTATCAGAAAAGCAAAATTCATAAATAATCATTATCTTTTAGCAAGTATCAATATCAATCTCTATGAAATTAAAAATCTTTTTCTTTCCAATTGCACTCGTCATTGCCGTTGCTATGATCATTTGGTATATTTGGCCGGCATATCAGACAAATAAAACATTGAAGCAAAAACTAAAACAAAAGCAGGAACAGCTTTCTGTTCTTGAGGAACGCAAAACGTTAGTAGATGGCTTGATGGCACAGATTAACCGTGATCGTAGTGTGAAGGAATTTCTCTTTCGTTACATTCCAAGCGCTCCGGATGAAGAGTATGTTATGAATGCGATTGATGACGCTGCAAAGCGTGCTGGCATTAATTTGGTTGTTGTGGATTTTGTAAAAAACGGTACGGCGTCGTTCTTTAGTGATTCAACGAAAGAACAGGTTGCCACCAATATGCCTGATGAGGGCCTATCTAATGAAGGGATGATGGATGTTGCAGAGGAAGATTTTAGTAATGTTGCACCACAGATCAGGCCACCACGTATAAAAGAAATGACGGTTAATGCCGTGGCAACCGGTCCATATGATGGTATGAAGAAATTTCTCAATGAGGTTTATAAAATTGATCGTATGCATGGTGTCATTTCTGCAACTTTGGAGCGTGTTAATACAAAAAATCAGAGTACTAATGAATTTGGCAGTGTTGCATTACCGAAAGGTGCGATTATTGGTAAGATGATTATTGGATTTGCATATATGCCACACGTAAAAATTCCACGTGGTGCTGATGGTTCGCTATTCCAGCAAAGTATACCGGTTGAGAAGGTTCGCGCAATGCAGACGCAGTATACGATGGCGCCGGCGCTGGTAACGGAAAACGTTGGACGTGGTAATCCATTCGCCGGTGCACATAATCAGAAAAAGCCGGCTGTAAATAAGAGTGTCCCATCAGAGAATGCTGCGACACAACCACCTGCTGTTGAGTAGACGATTGCATGGTAGATTCACAAACAATCCAGTCCGGCACTGTATCTGATAGTGTCAATGAAGCGCAGAGTGTTTTAACACAAGCGCCAGATGTAGATCGTGCAGTGTTGGGGTATATTTCAGAGGAAATTGCACGTGAAAATGGTGTGGCAATTTTTGCTGTGCGTGATCGTGTTGCGCATGTAGCGATTGTTGACCGTTCCAATATTAATGCATTGAATATTTTACGGTTTGTAACGGAGCAACGTGATGATGTGGATCGTGTTGAGTTACATGATGTTTCAGAAGTTGTTTTTTCTGATATTTTGAAGAATTATGGGACAGCGGAACGTGCTGTGCATGATGTTGTTCAGTCATTTGCATCAGATGCCAGCACGAAGGCGGCTTATCGTAAAAAGAAAGAGCGCGTTTCATTGACACAAGAGAGCGTACAAGATGCGCCGGTTGCGAAGTTGGTAAATGTTATTGTTAATCATGCAATTGATGGGCGTGCCAGTGATATTCATATTGAGCCGTATGGCGACCAGTACAGAGTGCGCTTTCGTGTTGACGGTATCTTGCATGCATCATTGACATTTCCACGTGACGTTGGGCGTGCTGTTGTTTCCCATATCAAGATCCTTTCTAATTTGAAGATTGATGAAAAGCGTAAACCGCAGGATGGGCGTTTTAAGA
>CAZGWO010000074.1:0-3352 GCA_964528835.1 uncultured Pseudobdellovibrionaceae bacterium | reverse complement strand
GCGCCGACGGGTCGCGCGCACTGTTGCACACCAACGATGCAACGGCGTTTGCCGGTCGTACGCTGATCGCTATTATGGAACAGTACCAGCAGGTTGATGGAAGCATTACCGTTCCCGATGTTCTTCGTCGGTATATGATGCGTGATGTTGTGGGAAAGGTGTAATTTGCATTGCTGATATATTTGTTGTACAATACAGCAGACATGAGTAATTAGAAAAAAGATTATGAAGAATCAACGAACACTTGTAATTATTAAGCCGGATGGCGTACAACGTACATTGATTGGTGAGATTATTCGTCGTTATGAGCGTGTTGGACTTAAGATGGTCGGTATTAAAATGCTTATTCCAACGCCGGAAAAGGCACGGGAACATTATATGGTTGGTGGTGAAGAATGGTTAGAAATGGTGGGAAAGAAAGCGGCAGAGGCATATGCGAAAAAAGGAGAGAAAAGTCCTTACGCAACGCCACGTGAAAATGGTGAGGCAATTTTGCGTGCTAATGCAACATACCTTTCCAGTGGACCTGTTGTAGCGATGGTGTGGGAAGGCGCACAGGCAGTGCCGCTTGTACGTAAGATTACCGGTGGTACAGAACCGCTCAGTAGTGATGTTGGTACGATTCGTGGTGATTTTACACTGGATAGTTATGGTTTGGCAGATAGAGATGGTCGCAGTATTCGCAACCTTATTCATGCATCAGGTGATGTGGAAGAAGCAAAAAAAGAAATTGCCATTTGGTTTAATGATGAGGAATTGATGTCTTATCGTCATCTTAGTGAGGCAATTCTTTACGATGTTGATCTCAATGGCATTATTGAGTAGTCATCGTTAATGGCGAAGGTAAATATTTTGTATTTTAGGAAACATCTTTTTTGGGGTAAAGGTGAATAGTTGTGGTGTGGGGAGAGTGTTGATTTCTTTGCAGTGTATGTAGTTCTTTGCGAAGAGTACGTGTTATATTACCGGTAGTACCGTTACCTATGGTACGGTTATCAATAGCGTGTATCGGTGTGATGAAGGTTGATGTTCCGCAGGCGAATAGTTCGTCGGCCGTGTAGGCTTCCGTTAGTGCAACGTGACGTTCTACAGTGTCGATAGCGTGTTCTTTTGCATACTCCAGTATGGTTCTGCGCGTAATGCCCTCGAGGATATCTGATGAAGGATCTGGTGTTATGAGTGTCTTATTACGCACGATGAAGATATTTGCTGCTGTTAATTCACTGATGAATCCGCTATGGTTAAGAAGTAGCGCATCGTCATAGCCGGCATCCAGAGCATCTTGCTTGGCAAGTGATGAGTTGACGTAAGCCCCATTTACTTTGGCGCGTGCCGGTATTGCATCATCGCGCGTTCGCCTCCAGAGACTTGTCTTGATTTTGGCACCGGTTGTTGGCATTATCGCTTTTGCATCGTAGAGAAACATGCTCATCACTAACTTTAAATCATTGGTACGTACGCCGGGAATGTCATCAACCGCGTGGATTGTGATGCGAATAAATTGATCGCATTGCGGAGTATTTTTTTGTAAGAGTGCTGTAATCATTCTATAAAAATGATCGTATGTGTATTGTTTTTGTGCGTTATGCATGCCAAGTATTAGTGCTGATTGCATAAGGCGACGGAAGTGATCTTTGAGGCGGAAACAGATGGCAGTGGCGTCTGTGATTGCGATAAATACTACCGTGTAGACACTCATACCGTAAAGAACGGCGCTACTGCTGATACGAAGGGTGGCATCTTTGTGATGCGTAAGCACATTATCATAAATAACGTAAGGCGAGATTGATTGATTTTCTGTGTTAGTAATCATATTTAAATATATCACTATACTGTGCTTCATCGCAAGATGTATCTTCGCCGTGGTATTTGGTATACCATAGCATACTACAAGCATACGTATCATTTCGTTTCGATTCCGTGGTATGCTGGATAGGTAGGTGATACCTTTGCATTAATTAAGTGAAATAGTTATGAGAATTGGTATCTTTGATAGTGGTTTTGGAGGACTTTCCATTATGCGTGCCATTGTCAAATATCTTCCACAGCATGATTATATTTATCTTGGTGATACTGCACGTACACCCTATGGTACGCGATCACGAGAAATGGTTTACCATTTTTCGCGACAAGCCGTCACGTTTTTGTTTGCACAGAATTGCGATGTTGTTATTTTTGCATGCAATACGGCATCTGCCGAAGCATTGGATTATTTACAGTCAGAGTATGTAAAAATGCATCAACGTCGAATCTTGTTCGGTGTGATACAGCCGACTGCGATGGAAGCAATACAACAAACGAAAAATGGAAGCATCGGCGTTCTCGCGACTGAAGGCACTGTGAGAAGTATGGCTTTTGTGCACGCTCTGGAGGGACGGGATTCCAATGTTCATGTTACGCAAAACGCATGCCCACTTTTTGTGCCACTTGTGGAGAATGGTGAAGATAATGAAGATATTTTGCGATACTATGCGAAGAAGTATACGAAACCTTTATTAGACAGTGGTGTTGATACAATTATTTTGGGATGTACGCACTATGAGTTTCTTGCGCCGATTATTCAAGACGTTGTCGGTAGTGATATTACATTGATCTGTGAGGGACCTGTTGTGGCGCAACAGTTCGCACGACAGCTCCATGGGGCGCGTAGCCTTGATAAGGTGACTGATCTAGAGGGAAGTCGTACTTTTTACACAACAGATTGTCCGGTAAAATTTGTACAACAAGGACAATTATTTTATGGCACGGTGATTGATGCAAAGAAAGTGGTAATTGACGATTGATGAAATCTATGCAAAAAGAGGGTTTGCACAATAAGCAAGTAACAGTTATGGGACTTGGGTTGCATGGTGGCGGTGTTGATACGGTGCGGTTTTTGGTGCGCCACGGTGCACGCGTTACGGTGACGGATCAACAAGATGAGAAAGCACTGGCGTCATCTGTTGCGCAATTGCGGTCATGTGAAAATTTACGTTTTGTGCTTGGCGCGCATCGGTATGAAGATTTTGAAACGGCGGACATGGTTGTCAAAGCGCCGAACGTGCCGTGGGACAATGCCTATATCTGCCACGCACAGGAGCGTAACATCCCGGTTTATACCGATGCAAGTCTCTTCTATGCACTTATCCGTCAGCCAACAATCGGGATTACGGGTTCAAAAGGAAAGACGACGACAGTGCAGGCACTGCTGCATATTTTACAGTTCGCGCAGAAGAATCCTGTTGCGGTTGGTGTCGGACAAGAGCCGATGTTGGGGAAGCTTGACGCGATGACGCGGGAAGATATTCCCGTGTGCGAGCTTTCCAGTTGGCGCTTAGCAAGTATGGGGCGTATGAAGCAGGGCCCGCATATT
>CAZGWO010000073.1:0-3458 GCA_964528835.1 uncultured Pseudobdellovibrionaceae bacterium | reverse complement strand
ACTAACGCTCCTCACGAAACACCGTATAGCGTTCCGTTCGTCGACACGGCGCAAAAACACGCCCCGTTCCCGTGATAAATTTACCAAAAAATTCAACGAATTGCAAACGCGCGCTATGAATGAATGCACCGAGTGTATTGACTACAAGATTAAACAGGTGACCGATAATAAGAATAATACCCGCTATGATTGCACTGAAAATTGTCATATGTTCACCGGCAACCATTGTAGCAATCATATTAATTGCAAACGCTAAAGCACTTGTTGCCAATCCCAATGCCAACAAACGTGAGTACGAAAGAATATCACTAAAATATGCCACAACATCATAGAGACTCATGATACCTTTTGCAATTTTTGCAAAAGGATTTGTAGCATCACGACCCTGCGTCAATACCAGGAGCGCAATCGCACCATAGAGCATCACCGTCGCTGGTGCAAATATCAATAGTGCCATTTTCTCCGCAACAAATAAGCCCAATGCCACAAAAAATACAATCCATGGCGCATGATCCAATATGCCACCCCACAAATCACCACGTTGCGCCTTTGCAATAATTGCCACAATCAATGAAAAAAGCACTTGCACAACACCAAGCGCCAACGCAACATAAAACACCGGCAACGGATTCTGAATTGGATTTAACTGTTGCAAATCCTGCAAAATCTGCGGCATTCTACTCATATCTACACCAAAATAACCACCAAAAAGGATGCCGGCAAGTGCACTTGATAATCCGCCCAGGAAGAGTAATTGTAACATTGTTTTTGTGCTCGACGCGATATTGTAACGCATGAGCGCAAAACCCGTCAATGCCATCAAAATTAACCCATACCCAACATCTGTGAGACAAAATCCGAAAAAGATAAAGAAAAATGCCGCCAGGTATGGCGTTGGATCAATATCCTGCGCGCTTGGCAGACCGTAGAGACGTGTTACCGCCTCAAACGGACGCAAAAATGAAGCATTCGTAATCTCAACCGGTGGTTGCTCATCTTTTGCCGGTACAATTTCCTCAATCTGTGCCAACGCTGTTGCTTTTGCAACATTCTCACGCAATATCGCAAGACGATTAATCGGACACCATCCCTCATAAACCAAAACATCTCGCGTACGTCGCGCTTGAACAAAGAGATTATGGCGATCCTTTTGCCACAGCGTATGGTCGCTAATAATCTTCAACTCCGGCAAGTGCTGTGCCATCGCACGCGCCTTCTCCTCATACTGTACGATCTCTTTCTGCGCTTTTGCAATTGCACGATCAATGCGTACAATCTCTTCTTCCGGTGTACCACGACGTTGCTGCAACACAACCTGCTCATAACCACAATCCTTAAAAACATTTTCAGCAACATTTACCCCATCACCACCGACATACCATGTTACGATCGCGCGTGTCGGATCAACACTCACAATATGGTAAAGCACGTGATGATCGCTCAATACCTTGGCAAGATTGTGATGCGGTGCATTTTTGCGTTGCATCTGTGTATTACCAAGAGCGATAAACACTGTCCTCGTATATGTCGTATCATAAGACTGTCCAACAATAAATGGTACACGCCGCCATGGCAAAAGCATCCTGCGCTCCTTACGTAATTCTTTAATTTTTTTAACCGTGTCATTGATGTTCTTCTGCAAATCCTGCGCAGCATCAATAATGTCCGTAGCATAGAAGTTCGCTACAGTATCATTGATACGCTTTTCTGTAACCACCTCTTGATCACCTTCCAATGCACTCGCAAGTGCACTCCTCTTTGGTGCGTACTGTTGCAAAAATTCTACCGCAAAATCCAAACGCGCACTTGCATAGTTCAATGCAAATTCCTTCGGTTCATTCTGTGCCAATGTCGTATCGCGCACCTGTGTAAATTCCACAACACCGGCGCGTTGCACAACATCAAGCACGGTAGTAACATCTACCGCATGCACAAGGAGTCGAATTTTTTGCATCTTTACAAGACTCATAAACTTCTGACGCACTAAGCGCTAAACATCTCTAGCCAATTATTCGCGCAACTACTGTCGCAAGAACATCTTTGCGACGCGTTGCGACGCGTTGCGTCAATTCGTCCGCATCTTTTTGCGCTTGCGCAATCATCTCTTCAGATACAGCCGCTAACTGTTGTTCCTGCGACGCCATGCGCTTACGTTGTGCTTGTGCGATATTTTGCCTAAATTCCTCCTGATCCTGCTCCGCCTGAACGCGCGTATCCATAATTTTACGCGCTGCTGCTTTCTCTGCCTGCGTAATCATCTCCTGCGCCTTCGCTTCCGCTTCGCGAATCACGTCAATGTGTGTCTTCTGCGCCATAGGCATCTTAATAAATATAAAACATGGCCATTAAAACATAAAAAAACTGCAATGCGCAAATAAGATCTTCTCAGCTATCACGCACATCAGCAATTGCAGTGTAGCACTGCCCGCGCAACATGTCAAAAGGTCGCCACAGGAAAAACTTCCCCGTTACGAGAATATCATTGTGGTGCATCGCCACTCGTAAAAACATTTTAGAGAAGACGTGCATATGTTTTCCTCATCACTACAGAGATAATTATTAGGGAAAATGTTCGGTCTCTTTCAGATTTTCCTCATCAATATTATTGCGAGAAAAAGTTGTAACAACAATTTTTAACGAAACAATCTTAGCGTTTTTTGCAAGAAATTGCGTCGGTACCGGTGTTGCAAGAGCAAGGATACTGCCACAAGATAATGGGGTTGTTGCGATATAGCATTGTTAAACCTCATTAGGTTCGTTGCGTTGCGGTTACGTGGAGAATTTGGGTGGAGGTGGAGATATCGCAAAATTGTGCGGGACAGATGTCTGTGGTAGAGATGATGGGTGGCACAAATTTTTCAGGATTTTCATAGTCATTGACTATCCATTGTTCACTGCGAACGTCACCATAGGCATAGATATTAAGAGAATAATCAGAATATCTATGAGAGTTGTGATTATGCAATCCTCTACAAAATGTTGCTACACTAACGCAACCTTACATAGGTATGCATTGCATTCATATAATTACTATCATTGCCATAAACATAAAGAATCGATCCTTTGTGTAATAACGCATAAAATTCTATGGATATCCCGATCGGCGCACTCTCTCTTTCCACGACAAACCCATGTGTATTGGTCTGGCCTTCCGTAAACACTGGCACTTTTTGCCATTGCGATGCGCTACGAAAGAGATCACCCGCAGCAGCGTTTCGTTTGCTATCACGCGCTTTCTCATAATCCACAAAATCGTCAAATGGCACTTCGGATGAAATAACGGCAATGTTTGATACAGTTGTTAGATGCGTGTCTTTGATATGGGCAATAATTGTCGTTGACGCGTCTAACTTTTGCGATATATTCTCCACCGTCCACCCATCCGGATACTTCACGCAAAAGCCATACTCTTGGTTGCAGTACTCCTGCCAGTTGGAGGTGTCAATAGAACCGTCTGC
>CAZGWO010000072.1:0-3505 GCA_964528835.1 uncultured Pseudobdellovibrionaceae bacterium | reverse complement strand
AAAAGGGATTTTGCAAAAAATCTTGAACTTGATGTTTGTATGCGAAATTACATTGTCAAAACATGGAAAGACGCGGCTATTGCAAATGTAGATATTGAACGTACAAATGGTACAGTTAGTGTGACTATTCGCACTGGTCGCCCTGGTGTATTGATCGGTCGCGGTGGCACCGGCATTGAAGAGATGATTGCGAAGATCAAAAAAGCCTTCTTCGCCGGAAAGCCAACGCAGGTAAAGGTTGATGTTCGTGAGATCCGTCATGTTGAGGAAGATGCGGCACTGGTTGCGCAGCAGATTGCGCAGAACCTCGAGAAACGGATGCCATTTCGTCGCACACTCAAGACAACACTTGAGAGCGTAAAACGCAACCGTGATGTCAAGGGCGTGAAAGTGGAGGTTTCCGGTCGTTTGGATGGAGCTGAGATGAGTCGTCGCGAGTGGATGAGTGATGGTCGCATTCCACTGCAAACATTGCGTGCAGATATTGATTACGCAATAGATACTGCACGGACAACTTATGGTGCCATCGGTATCAAGGTGTGGATTTACAAAGGTGAAAAATTTGATGATACTACCGGTGTACGCGGTAAAAATGCTTAATCTAAGAAATATCTGATTACTACACACATATGTTAATGCCAAAGAAAACAAAGCATCGCAAACTCCATCGAGGTGGACCGATTCGTCGTGTGGCAACACGCGGTATTACAGTTAGCTTTGGAAGTTATGGGCTTAAAGCTATGACGCCGGGACTTATCTCTGCACGACAGATTGAGTCTGCACGTCGTGCGATGACACGCTATATGCAACGTAGTGGTAAAGTGTGGATTCGTATCTTTCCTGATCATCCAATGACAAAGAAGGGCGCTGAAGTGCCAATGGGTAAAGGTAAGGGAACTGTTGATCACTATGTTGCGAAGACAAAGGCTGGCACGATAATGTTTGAAGTTGACGGTGTGAGTGAAGAAGTTGCTCGTGGCGCATTTGAGCGCGCATCGCATAAATTGTGTGTAAAGACAAAGTTTGTTAAGCGAGAAGTTGTATGATAACAATGCAAGAAATACGGGAAAAGAGCGTAAAAGATTTGCAGAAGGAACTGGAAGGACTTTCTGGTCGTTTGCGAGAACATCGCTTTGCCGTATCAATTCAACAAGAGAAAAATGTGAGTGAGCGGGCAAAAATACGTCGTGCAATTGCGCGGATTAAGACAGAGCTTGCCGCGCGTGCACAAGGATAATTTTTTCAGTAATATTTTAAGGAATACTATGACAAAAGTACAGAAAAAAAGTGTTCGTCAGTGGCAAGGAACAGTTGTTTCTGATAGTGCGGATAAAACAGTTGTTGTTGCTGTTGAACGTTTTGTTACGCATCCAAAGTATCATAAGAAGTATCGGATTACAAAGAAATATGCTGTGCACGATCCTGAGAATCGATATACTATCGGTGATACGGTGCAATTTGTGCGCTCAAAGCCAATTAGTAAACGTAAAAAGTTTGTTATAGCTGATTAATTATTTACACAGAAAACGTTACATATGATTCAAGCAGAGACAAAATTGAAGGTAGCGGATAACTCCGGCGCAAAGATGATCAAGTGTTTTAAAGTTCTTGGTGGGTCACGTCGTCGTTATGCGCGCATCGGTGATGTTATTGTTGCTTCTGTGAAGCAAGCTGAGCCACGTGCAAACGTGAAAAAAGGTGAAGTTGTACGTGCTGTTATTGTGCGTCAAAAGCAGGCCTTTGGGCGTAAAGATGGGTCATATATTCGTTTTGATGAGAATGCGGCTGTAATTATTGATGCACAAAATCAACCAAAAGGAACGCGCGTATTTGGGCCGATTGCGCGTGAATTGCGTGAGAGGGGTTATGCGAAGATTATTTCGCAAGCACCGGAAGTTTTATAAGAAATGACGATTTTTAAACCTATGCGAATCAAGAAGAATGATACAGTTGAAGTTATTGCTGGCAAGGATCGTGGAAAGCGCGGTACGGTTCTCCGTGTTTATGCGGGAGAACAACGCGTTGTGGTGGATGGCGTCAATATTGTCACGAAGCACGTTAAGGCGCGTCGTACCGGGACGACTGGTGAGCGTATTCAGTTTCCCGGGAAGATCGCTGTATCAAATGTTATGCTCGTGTGTCCACATACCGACAAGCCAACGCGTATCGGTTATAAAATAACAGAAGGTGGACAGAAGGTACGTATCTCCAAAAAGAGTGGCAAGGAGATTTAAGTTATTCAGTTTCTAGACTAATTTTATGAAAGCAATTGTTAACACAAGAGAGCGATATGTTAAGGAAGCGGTACCAGCACTGGAAGCGCTTCTGGAAACAAAGAATCCACTTGCTGTACCGCGTTTGGAACGCATTGTTGTTCACGTTGGCATTGGTCGTTTTGCAAAGGAAAAGGCCGCTGTAAAGGAGGTTATCGATGGTATTGCCGCTATTACGGGACAAAGTCCGGTGACAACGAAAGCACGTAAGTCAATCGCTGGATTTAAAATTCGTGAAGGACAGGATATCGGCGTTATGGTAACGTTACGCGGTCAGCGCATGTGGGATTTTCTTGATCGTTTGATTATTGTCGCTTTGCCACGGGTGCGAGATTTTCAAGGTATTAAGATTTCCAGCGTAGATTCTTATGGCAATCTTAACATTGGTATTCGTGAACATATTGTCTTTCCGGAAATTGTTCCAGAACGCGCTGTGCATAATTTTGGACTGCAGATTACGGTGAAGACGACAGCGAAGAGTAAAGAAGAAGGAATTGCACTCTTCCGTGCACTTGGTGTACCATTGCATAAGGATGATGAAAAATAATTTTAGCACTTATTATATTAATCAGTATGGCAAAAAAATCAGTAATAGCACGATCAGAGAAAACTCCAAAATTTTCAACGCGACAGGTACGTCGTTGTTGGCGTTGCGGACGTAAACGTGGGTATCTTCGTTTCTTCAATATGTGTCGTATTTGCGTTCGTGAATTGGCGCAGAAGGGTGAGATCCCCGGTATTCGTAAGAGCAGTTGGTAATATAGCTATTATCTCTATTTTGTACTAAAAATTTCCTCATATGTTAGATCCAATCAGTGAAATGTTAACGCGTATTCGTAATGCTGTTCGTGCTGGACACTTGCATGTCAGTATGCCATCATCAAAGATGAAGGTGCGTATTGCGGAAGTCCTTGCAAAAGAAGGTTTTGTAGAGAACGTTACTGTTTCCGATGAAAAAAATGGAAAGCGTATGTTGACAATTGACTTAACGTATCGTACAGTTGATCGAACGACGCGTGCGAGTGCAATTCGTCAAATTACGCGTGTAAGCCGTGAAGGACAGCGAATCTATGTGCGTAGTGCTGATATTCGTCCAGTAAAAAACGGTCATGGTATTAGTATTCTCTCAACATCACAGGGCATAATGACTGGTAAAGAAGCGCGCAAGAAGCGTCTTGGTGGAGAGGTTATTTGTGAAGTGTGGTAACCTATAAGAGATCTTAGCAGAAAAC
>CAZGWO010000071.1:0-3590 GCA_964528835.1 uncultured Pseudobdellovibrionaceae bacterium | reverse complement strand
ACCGTTACTACTACCATCAAGAGAATTAATGCCATAAAACTTACACCATGAACAACCGCCTCCACGTTTTTGTTCACCGGACGCCCGCCACGTAACTTCTCAATGATGATAAAGAGGATGCGTCCACCATCTAGCGCAGGAATTGGCAAAATATTAATTACCGCGAGATTAATCGAGAGAATTGCCGCAAAGTGTGCCAATTGCGCCAATCCCAATACCGCCGCCTGCCCTGTCATCTTTGCAATCCCGACCGGACCGGCAACATCCGCGCTCAGCCCGGCGCCGGTAATGAGGTTCCATAGCAGCGCACCCAGCCCCTGCAAGATCATCACGAGAAAGTCCCACGTCTGTACGGCCGCACCACCGAGGATTTGTAACACCGTCAGATCGGCAATGCGTACGGTAGCAATCCCTACGCCGAATGCGCCATATTGCTGTGCTAATGCTGCATCACGCAATGTGCCATGTAGCGTCAATTCTTTGCCACTACGATGCACTGTTAACGCAACAGCATCACCATGGTGCTGTTGCGAGAATGCAATGAGGTCAGTTGCACCATCAATATCTCGACACTCTTCTCCGGCGCAAACACGCGTCGGCATATCCCCGATCTTGATACCCATCGCTTCTGCCGGCGATGCTATCTCACCACTTTGCGTTGCACCAACCTGTGTAATCTGCGCAAAACTCCCCGGTGTCCCGTCTGCCACCGGCTCCGGCATACCAAGCGCAAGTGCAATAACAAATAACACGTACGCCGTTAACATATTCATTACAACACCGGCAACGAGAATCTTAAATCGTACCCATGCACTTTGTTGCGCAAAGCTATCCGGATCTTTGTCCGTACCGTCTTCCCCCTTGATCCGCACAAAACCACCGAGCGGAATCCAGTTGAGCGAGAAAATTGTATTCTTATAGTGCTTCTTCTGCTTGCGCCACACAACCTCCCATGTACCGTCGTCATTCTTGACAACGCCCACAATCCGCGGCGGAAACCCAAACCCAAACTCATGCGCGCCGACACCGTTGCGCACCGCCGTCAGGTAATGCCCCAACTCATGCGTAAAAATCAACAGCGCCAATACAGCAATAAAAATTATCACAGTCATCATATCAACTCTTTCAAATCTTTTATAACTTATAACTTCGTGTATTATACCACAACGTACAAAAAAGCACGTATTCAAGCGTGCTTTTTATACATTATGCTATTATGTATGATATTTTACACCGTCATGATTTCCTTTTCTTTCTCCGCGCGCAGTGTTTCAATTTTTGCATTGTAGTCATCCACCACCTTTTGCAGCGCGTCCTTGGCGGCAAACTTGTCATCCTCAGCGATGTCGCCAGCCTTCTGCGCATCTTGAATCGCTTTCCAAATTTCTTCGCGCACGGTGCGGATCGCTACGCGTGCATCTTCAGCACGACGCCCAAGTACTTTGACGAGATCTCTGCGCTGTTCTTCATTGAGTGCTGGCAACGTAATGCGCACAGCGCTGCCGTCATTGTTTGGCTGTACACCGAGATTTGCCGCTTTGATCGCCTTTTCAATCTCACCGAGAATGCTCTTATCCCACGGCGCAATCAATAGCTGTCGCGGTTCCGGCACGGAAATATTTGCCGCCTGTTTGAGTGGCGTCGGTGCACCGTAAACGTCTACATTCACATCCTCCACCAATGTCGGCGTCGCACGCCCGGTACGAATACGCGCCATCTCTTTGTGAAAGTGCGCAATCGCCGCATCAAACTGCGCACGCTTTTGCTCGATAAGTTCTTTATACATATAGGCTCATTTCTTACATCTCTATAAATGATCATTGTAACTAAGCATATCAAATATATCGCATAACCTCAACTACTTTCTTCATCATCTACTTCCCGGATCTCATACCAATATAGATCGTATTAACATCAGAAGAATCATACTGAATAACAGAAACTCTGCGTGACACACTAACATGTACCGGTGTCCACTTTGTCATATTCTCACTGGAACGATAGATTGTATGTGCTACACCATAAATCATTTTCTTTGTATCATGAGGATTGATAGCGATAGCTCTTACCGGTAACTTTTCCGATGAACCGATAACATTAAGGTTTTTCCATGTTTTTCCATAATCCTCACTTCTATAAATACCACGATCTGTTCCAACATAGACAATGCCACCAATACGAGGATCTGTTGCAAGTGCATATACGCGCGATGAACGATATCCTCTCTTTGCGCTTCGCGTTCCATTACCGATACTGTAATTCGTTTTCACCATTTTCCTCGTAAGATCTTCAATCGACTCTCCGCCATTGCGTGTTTTAAGTAAACCTCGCCTATAAATAGCGAAATAAACAGTTTTCGAATCTTGTGCATCAAATGCAACATCAATCACAGGACCTCTTGCAACAAAAATGTTCTTCCAACTTGTACCACCATCAGTTGTTTTGATAATTAACCCGGCACTTGTGCCAACATAAAGGACTCGGGCCTGTGTCGGATCCATAACGAGCGCTGTAATAATTACTTTTTCCTTTGGCTCTGTGTAAATTTTCTCCCAATTTTTACCACCATCAGTACTCTTGTAAACATATGCCAATTTATTGCGCATGCCACTTGCATAAAGAATCTGATCATTGCTAACATCAACAGCAATACCGTAAATATTTTCTAATGGAAACGTAATCTTCTGCCATTGACTACCTCCATCATGAGTTACAAAAATACCATTTTTTCGTGTTCCGATATATATTGTCTTTTGATTCTGCATACTATGCGCCATTGAGAGCACGGAAATATTGGCGATTGTTTTTTCACCTAACTTAATGCGTGGCGTAAAATTGGCACCACCATCTACGGAAACCAAAAAACTTCTACCCTGATCCTTCCGCACCTCAGCACTCCTTCCGCACCCAACAAGGACTACACTAACAGTTAACAATAGCACAAAAAGTAAGAAAATATTACGCATAGTAATTCACCTGTTCAATCGCGCTATACATGCAAGTTATCATGCAACGCTTGTAATATGATAAATAAATACAATGACTTACACAAATAACTTATAAATACTCACTCACAACACTCATTACACATAGTATACAAGCATATATCCATTGACGCAAATAAACAAAAATGCTACAGTGGGAACAGTTTTTTGCATCACGCAAAAATGGGCGCATAGCTCAGTCGGTAGAGCAACGGCCTTTTAAGCCGATGGTCGGGGGTTCGAATCCCTCTGCGCCCACCAAAATAGCATATGTCCGCCATTTGCGGGCTTTTTCTTTAATGGCATCACAAACACAGAAATAACACGTAAACTATTTTGTCCAACTAACTAATAGCTCCGCCTGGCGCGCGCAATGCCGTATACATATCGTTCTCCACTTCAATCTAACAAATCTATTTCAGAAACCGCTCCTTTAAGGTGTATGGATGATCAGCAATTTTAGAAATAATGATACTCTTGACCGACTCCGGTAGATTTCCCGTAGTATTATCAAAAGACTGAACAAACGCCCTTAACTCTTTTCTGCCTTCTGCACTCTGTTTACTAACATCTATTTTTGCTGCAAGGTATTCTTGTGCGCCATAA
>CAZGWO010000070.1:0-3622 GCA_964528835.1 uncultured Pseudobdellovibrionaceae bacterium | reverse complement strand
GCTTGCGAACCCTCGGCGATGTATTCGGTTTGTATCAAGTCGGTATTTTGCAGGTCAGCCAAAATACTTTTGGCGTCGTTCTTGGCAATAATGAGAAAATCAATGACATTGACGCCCATTAATTTACCCGCCTCAACAATTCGCCTGACAACGAGTTTGTCTTCCTCACTCGGCGTAGCATCTCCGGACGGATGATTGTGTACCAAAATGACACTTGCGGCGCGCAATTCAAGAGCGGTTGCGAAAATCTCACGAGGGTGAATCAAACTTTTGTCCAAAGTCCCGATTGAGATTGTCTCTTTTCTCAAGAGCGAATTGCGGGCGTCCAAATACAAACAAACAAGATGTTCACGTTTTTTGTCGCGCAAGTCGGAAACGAGAGCGAGTGCGTCGGTTGCAAGAAAAATACCATTTTGCGTGTTCTTTTGCTCATCTTGTATTCTGCGCGCCAAAGAAAGCGCGGCGACAATTTGCAACGCTTTGGCTTTTCCTATGCCGGGAATTTCCATCAGCTCATCAACCGTAACATTCAGGATATTTTTACCGAATTTACGAATGATTTTTTGCGCCAAAGTTTTAACATTCGTTCCTTTTATTCCGCTCCCGAGCAAAATCGCCAAAAGCTCGCTTTTGGTTAATGCATCCGCACCTTTTTCGAGAAATTTTTCTCTCGGGCGGTCAACTTTCGGTATATCTTTTAACTTTTTCGCTGTCATGATCCTGTACAGTTATTAAATATGATTATTACTCGTAACAATTATAGTGGTATTATAGCACTTTATGAAAACAATTTTAAGCGCGATGATAACGCGATTCTTATTGAATTAGATATCATTAATACCGCGAATAAAAGAAACAAAAACCGCCCTATTAGGGAGGGCGATTTCGTAATTATCATCTGCTGTGACCCCTAGGGGAATCGAACCCCTGTTTTCAGCGTGAGAGGCTGACGTCCTAGCCGCTAGACGAAGGGGCCCGGTAGCATAACATATTCCGGGCACATTGTGCACTATATCAAAGTTTCCATTTAGGCGCAAGTGCCAATTACTGTTTATTATGTGTATCCTTGTTCTCCAATGCTGACGGTGGATATCCTTTAAGTAACTCATTGAGGCGACGTCGAATTTCTTCTGGCGTCGGATCATCCGATGACATTTCTTTTTCCTGTGTTGCATTTGACATGTCGTTTGTAGTGTCATTTTCCGGCGTAGTACTCATAGATTGCGAAGGCGCTACTTTACTTTCCTTCTCCTCTGACGTATGCATTACTGGTAAATTTGGTGGCGCGGCATGCGTTGCAACATGTGATGGTGCTGACGCATGCTGTGCTGTAGCGTTCTCTGATGTCGCATGTTTTTGTGAAATAATCTTTTGCGTTGTTTTAGCAACGTTATTCTTGATTGCAGAACGTACTTCTTGTTGTTTTTCTTTAATTAATGCGCTAAGCGTATGAAGAACTTTCGTTGCTTTCTCAGAAGTTGTTGCCGGTACAAGTGCTGTAGTATCTCGCGTTGATTGTTGTGTCGATAATTCTTGCACCTCTTTTTTTGTTTGTGGCACATGTTCTGTCGTAGACATTTCCTCATGTACGTCTTCATCATGTTCATAAGTATCTTCAACATCCTTCGTGGCAATTGCGTCATCGGGTGTGCTCGATGTTGCAACACTCGATGCATGTTGTTGCGCTGCATCAGTTGTTGCAAGCGCTTCAAGAGAAGCATCGTATTCATTATAGATATTGTGCATATAGTCACCGGCAACGTGATTCGTTGCAGCTTTTTTCTGCGGAAATTTAAGATCCAGACGCGCATGCGATGCATGAATTGTGCCATAAGATCGCAACTGTCGCTTTTGACGCAAAAAAGAAAAAACTACTACAAAAATAAGTGTCACGATCAAAGCACTTATAGCAACGCTTAACATTGCACCCAATAGCGGTGATGATTGCGATGTTTGCGTCGTAACAACGGCACCGTCAATAACAGTAAACTTTAACGATGGCGCTATCGTTGCATAGTAATGTTGAATCGTATGCACAAGACTATAGGCGGCAGACGTCGCAACACGCGATATTTGCGTTGTATTATCACCATGAACATCAATACCAATCAGTCCCGGCGCACGTTGCGTAATTATCGTTGCGTACAAGTCCTCTTGATCAAAAGCTATACCAGAAAGTGTTAAATCGTTAATAAATGCAGCGCGGAAAGCATGCGTCTGCGTAAGAGCATGCGCTGTTTTTGTAATATCGGAAAAAAGTATGGCACCACGATCATTTACCGGAGCAATAACAACGAAAGCCTCCGCATGCATGGCATCGGTTACCGCAAAGAATGAAATAAAAATTGTCCAGGCAAGAATGATAGTAGCAATCACTGCAATACCTCCAAAAACAATGCGATTCATGCAATGGTCTTTAAGTTTGCGAACACTGAATAATACTATAGTTTATAAAGTTCGTCAAGACATTGCACTACAAAAAACATCGACATACACTGTTAATATCTCTTTATTTCACACATTCTAATTACGCCCATGACATTTCTTATACTTCTTGCCACTGCCACAGAAACATGGGTCATTACGTCCCGGCGTATCTTTCTTAATAATTGGTTGTTGCTTTACCGGCTCACTCTGCGCGCTGCCACCGCTCTCTTGTGCTGTATTCTGTGCACTGGCGAAAGAACGCACTTCTTGCGCGCCGTGAAAATCTGCTTGTGCTAAAAGTGGTGATTGCACCGCATGTGTCGGCATAGCCTGTTGCTGATCAATTTGCACATACAACTTCAAGAGTGTTTCCGTAATGTTCTCACGGATAGTTGCAAGCATGTTACGAAACATACTAAATGCCTCACGTTTATATTCAATAAGCGGATCACGCTGTCCATATCCACGCAGTCCAATACCTTGACGCAAATAATCTAAACTATCCAGATGTTGCATCCAATTACGATCAATCGTCTGAAGCATGATCGCGCGTACAATATCATCAAACTGTGCTACAAAACGCTCATCATTAGAAAGTGTTCGCTTTTGTGTAATTTGCTCCAGAAAGGCATTGCGCACGTAATCGCTGATTGCGATACGCTTCTCACCGTCATCACGCGACTCATCATCAATGAGTGCCATAATGTCGGCATTCAGCACATCACTGCCATACTTTGCCGCAAACTCCCTACACAGCATACTTCCTTCCCAGTGAAAGACTTCACCGACCGTATGCGCCTCTACGGTTGCGCGCGTATATTCATCAACCATCTCACTAATAAGTGCCAGGGTATCTTCAGTCGCAAGAATAAGGCGACGCTTAGCGTAAATTGTTTCACGTTGTTTGTTAACAACGTCATCGTACTCCAATACATGTTTACGCAAATCAAAGTTAAAGCCCTCAATTTTACTCTGTGCATTTTCAATCGCCTTTGCAATCATGCCATTCGTGATCGGCTCGTCATCCGGCAACCCTAATGTATTCATCATCTTTTTGAGTTTGTCACCACCAAACCGGCGCATCAACTCATCCTCTAGTGATACAAAGAATTGACTCATACCGGGATCACCTTGACGACCGGCACGCCCGCGCAACTGATTGTCAATGCGACGCGCTTCGTGACGTTCCGTGCCG
>CAZGWO010000069.1:0-3690 GCA_964528835.1 uncultured Pseudobdellovibrionaceae bacterium | reverse complement strand
GTTTATAGTTCGGTGGCAATGGAAATTCTTGCAAAGCTTGTCTATGATATCACGGCATTCTATCTCAAAATTTGGCTTGAGGATGATCTGTCATTTCTTTGACAGTGTCCGTGGGAAGAAGATCTTTCCTATGCGCGTGCCGTAGCGGAGCGCTATGGTGTACCATTGCGCGTTGTACCATTTCAAAATGACTATCATGCGCGCGTTGTACGTTATACGTTGAATGAAATTCGTGCCGGACGTACGCCAAATCCGGATATCTTATGTAATCGCGAAGTAAAATTCGGTGCGTTTATGGAACGCTATGGGGCGGAGTTTGATGTTGTTGCAACGGGACATTATGCGCAGGTGCGTCATGATATTGATGGTACGGTGCATTTGTTACGTGCGCCAGATCCCGTCAAAGATCAAACGTATTTTTTGTCAATGCTTCAGCAGGAACAACTTGCGCGCGCACTCTTTCCGATTGGACATTTGCAGAAGGCGGAAGTACGGCGTATGGCGCAGGTATTTGATCTCCCAACAGCGCAGCGCAAGGACTCGCAAGGTATCTGTTTTCTCGGTAAAATTTCTTTTACAGATTTCATTAAACACCACTGTGGTGTGCGTCCCGGTGCGATCGTGCGCCGTGATACTGGTGATGTGTTAGGGCAGCATGATGGTTTTTATTTCTATACGATCGGACAACGTAAAGGACTTAACCTTAGCGGCGGGCCGTGGTACGTTTGTGCAAAAGACGCGCAACAAAATATTGTTTATGTTGCACATGGTTTTGCGCAGCAGGATCAGTGGCGTGATACGTTTATGGTCAGTGAGTGTAACTGGATTGTTGCGTCACCGATGAATCATGAAGCACTTGCAGTTAAACTTCGTCATGGACCACATTTCTATCAATGTCATGTTGAACAAGTATCGGATATGGATTACAAGGTGTATTTAGCTACGAAGGACCAAGGTATTACACCGGGACAATTTGCCGTCTTTTACCATCATCGGGAGTGTATTGGCGGTGGCGTGATTCAATGAGTATCTATAATAGAAATGTATTTGTATCGTTATTAAATTGTGCTAATATGTAATATTCCTAAAAAGTGTGATACAATGGTAAGTAATGCAAGTATTTATAATTAATACTAATTTATTTCTGCACTATGGTGAATGAAGCACGCATTCCCGAAATCTCTATTATTATTCCCGCATATAAGGAAGGTGAGCGTATTGGACGAACGTTGTTGGAGATTCAAGACTACTTTGCACATAATAAGCGAGATTATGAGGTCATTGTGATTGTGGATGGTTCACCGGATAATACGACGGAAATTGTTAGGAATTATGCGGAACAGATTCTACAATTACGTGTGATTGATAATGCGGAAAATCATGGGAAGGGTTATGTTGTGCGACAGGGGCTTTTGGAAGCGCGCGGTCGGTGGCGTCTCTTTATGGATGCAGATGGCTCAACATCAATTACGCATTTGGACGCGTTTCTTCTGGAAGCGGATGCCGGGTGCGATGTTGTAATTGGGTCACGTGCCATTGATGGCGCTTTCATTCAAGTGCGACAAGAACGTTATCGTGAGATTATGGGTGATATGGGTAACTGGCTTATTCGTATTGTTCTTGGTTTGTGGAAGTATCCGGATACGCAATGTGGTTTTAAATTGCTTTCGGCAGAGGCGGCAGAGGCCGTGGCGACACGGATGGTTGTTGATCGTTTTGGATTTGATTTTGAATTGATTGCGCTTGCAGAACGTCTGGGGTTTTGTGTTAAACAATTACCGGTGCGATGGCTTAATGAAGAAGGATCAACGGTAAGCCTCTTTGGTTTAAATGGTTTTGTGCAAGTTATTATTGATTTGTTTAAAACACGTTGGCGACTCATAACCGGTTCATATAAACTTGGTAAGTACACTAAAAATAGAACAACGCGCAATTAGATAAGAAGGAGTATGATAGAGAAAACAAAAACAATAAATGCAACATCTGAGTTGCGACAAAATATTATTACGGGAGAATGGGTAATTATAGCGACAGGGCGTGGAAAACGTCCGGATGATTTCTTGCAGGAGAACCGTAAGATTGATGATGCGAAGACTGATCCCTTTGCTGATCCGACTGCGTCTGATCAACATAATGACACGTTGATCTATCGCGATGATGACGGTGAATGGACAACACGCGTCTTTCCCAATAAGTATCCAGCATTGACGCCAGTAGATGAAGTTGCGGTTCTTGAGGATGGTCCGCATGTTGGCGTTGGTGGGTATGGTGTACATGAACTTGTGGTTACACGTGACCCACATAATCATTTTGCGCGCCTGGATGTACCGGCAATTGCTGAGGTTATTGATGCATATCAAGATCGTTATTTAACGCATATGCGTTCCCGCGCAATTCGTTACGTGAGTATTTTTCATAATCACGGACCGAAATCTGGTGCATCAGTAAGTCATCCACATTCGCAAATTCTTGCACTGCCGGTTGTGCCAATCGTCGTACAAGCGGAGCTTGATGCTGTAAATCGTTTCTATAAAAAGAATCATATCAACCCATTTCGCGTCATGTTAGAACATGAACTTTCCGTGCGTTCGCGTCTCGTTGCGGAAAATGATGATTTTGTTGTACTCTGCCCATTTGCTCCACGTATGGCAATGGAGATGTATATCATGCCAAAGGATCCACAGCCATATTTTGAACGTATTACCGATGCGAAGAAGATTGCGTTGGCAGAAGTTCTTCAAGCGGCACTTCGCGCGCTGGATCGCGGACTAAATAATCCGGATTACAATCTTTTTCTTCATACGGCGCCATGTGATGGATGGGATCATGTACAATACATGTGGTACATTGATATTATGCCACGCACAGCAAAGATTGCCGGATTTGAGTTGGCGACAAGTATGGAAATTGTTACAGTAGCGCCGGAAGATGCAACGCAATTTCTCCGTGCACAATTGTAGATTACATAAAAGATCTAAGAATGAAAGAGCAGCTGATTGATATGGTTGCCGGGTTACCGGCGGAAGTGGCGGTATTTCTCTTAGCGATGATGCCAATTATAGAAGTACGCGGGTCTGTTCCGTTGGCAATTGGGTTTTATAATATGTCACCACTTTCTGCGATTATATGGTCGTTTCTCGGTAACATTACGGCTGGCTTTTTGGTTATTGTTACGGCAATGCCTGTTGTGCATTGGGTTATTGCGCGATATGCGACGATACGTCGCGTATGGGAGAAATATATTCATCGTATTGAAACGCGCAATCGTGCGGCTTTTGAGAAGTGGGGCGCTGTGGCGCTTGTGCTTTTTGTAGCAATTCCGTTACCAATGACCGGTGTATTCGCCGGAGCTGTTGCCTCAATAATTTTTCAAGTTCCAATGCGACGATCTCTGCCACTATTATTGATCGGAAGTATTATTGCATCAGTGCTTGTCATGGTTGTAACGGTTATTTTCAAAGCTGGTGCGCAAGCACTTTAAGTTATGTGAATCAGTAATGAACATGAAAGACATACTCATTATTGCAAATTTAAAGATGAAGATGATACGTCGGCGTGATGTTGTAACATATTGCGATCAACTACGTAAGAATCTTGTAGCACAATCAGATTGTAAGAGTGGTGTATCATTTGTTGTGTGTCCATCGGCGCCACACTATGATGTTGTTGCGCGCGCAATGCATGTAGATT
>CAZGWO010000068.1:0-3742 GCA_964528835.1 uncultured Pseudobdellovibrionaceae bacterium | reverse complement strand
CTGTTCCGATGAGATGATGCCGGGCGACGCGACACTGGCGCAAATTGAGAGCGTCGCTTCCAACGACTGCCTCTTTCACCACACGGCGGCGATGATTGACGTACACTCCAAGCCGGGGCGCAAGAACGCTACCGGCACCACCGTCGTCTCCACTGACAAGATCCTCCCGCAAGTCAACGACTCAGACCCCGTCTGCGGTATGCGCATGGTGCGCACCAACCTCAACGAAAGCAACACGACGCCGGAGGAGATTGACAAACTCTTTCAAGAGCTGACGAAAGCCGTACCAACAAAGAAGCTCGTTGGCACGAAAGTCCCCTACCACACCGTTTTGGATATCTGCTCTCGCGGTACGCAAGCACTCATCGACCACCTCGGCATCACGACAAAGAATGAACTGGAAAATTCCATGTCACGCGGAAACTTTTTTGGCGCAGATGTCGGTCGCCGGCGCATCTTGGATGTGATCCCGCAACTTTTCCTCCACGTGGCAAAGTACCGCCTCGGCCTCCTTGGTGCCGCCGGCAATCACTTCCTGGACATGATGAAAGTCACAGAACTTATTGATCCGGCAATCGCCGCGAAGTTCAACCTCAAAGTTGGCGACTACGTCTTCCTCATCCATACCGGCAGTGGCCTGCTTGGGCAGTATACGATGTACATGTACACGCCAAAGAAACGCGAACACCGCTCACAGAGCCTCATGGTTACACTGGGACGCATGACATTTAACTCACAGAAAAAGCGCATCTTCCGTCGCATGCATCGGCGCATTATGGACGCCATGAAGCATGCCGCCCGCCAGGAAGACCCCCTCTTTACATACGACGGCGACAGCATGGAGGGACGCATGTACATGGATGCACGTGCCGCCGCCAGCAACTTCGGCGTTGCCAATCGCGCTACGATTACACACAACATCAGCGAAACGATCAAGGCCGTCCTCGGACGCGATCCGGAACTGGATCTCCTCTACGACATGCCACACATTGACATTGCCCGCGAAGAGCACTACGGCGAGCAGACATGGGTTCATCGCAACGGCACGTCACGCGCCAACGGACCCGCACGTATGGCGGATCATCCACTCTTCAGTCAAACCGGTGAACCGGCATTCGTTCCGTCATCTATGAGTACCGCCGCCTTTCTCGGCTGCGGCACGGATGAGAATGCGTCGTCCTTCTATAGCTCCAGCCACGGCACCGGCAAGCCGCGCACCCTTGACCCAACCGCGCGACCGCGCAATCGCAAGGAACTCATGGAAAAGGTTGCCAAAAGTGGTGTACGCCTCTACAACGCACAGTCATCCAAAACCGTGGAGCAAGACGCTTCTCAGTACAAGAGCGTTGACCAGGCAGTAGAAGACATCACGCAGAACAACGTCTTACGCATGGCGGTCAAACTCCAACCCGTCGCCGTGATTATGTACTAATAACACGACAAACATCACAAAAGCGAGTTACTCACTCGCTTTTTTATAGAAAAACAAAAACCAGCCCGCAATCTCTTGACTGCGAGCGGGAGAAACACACACTATCAAAGTGTATTCTGTTCCCCTTCCCAAGCTGGGATACTGTAAGTGGTAAAATCTCCCATCACTCCTACTCTTACCGCCGGTAGCTGAGTCGGATGGCACGACGTTGGACATAATGCCCCTCCCATCTTGGCAAACGCCGTCACGGGAAGGATTGCGCACAGTGCAAGGATATGTATCGTTTTCATTAGGTAGCACATCTTGATTTTTAAAGAACGGGTTGTGAGAAGTTATTGTGCTTCTCATACATATTTTAAGTTATTTTAAAATATGTATGAAAGGCATAACAGATTAGTCCTTGACCTTAAAACTTTCTGCAATCCCTCTCATTTGCAATGTTGTTATTTTTCTAGGCAACGAAAATCCAACTAAACGTAAACCGATATACTCTCCCTCGTGTAATTTAAAGTAATAGATACTTGCTGGATATTCAGATCTATTTCCTAGACTATTTGCGAAATAATCGAATCTAACAAATTCAATGCCATGAGAATTAACACCTATTTCCTCACCTATATAATCAGGACGCCTGTATTCTTCTGTATAATATTCTCGTGTCCGTTCAATGGTATTTCTGTCTTCACCAGTCATAGCATAGTCAAAAAAACTACCATTTTTTTCTGGTGATACATCCTTATCCCTGAAGACAACAATTACTGGTTTTATCTGGCTATCGCCAGCATCAGGAACAATAAACCCATCCGGATACTTCACACAGAAGCCGTACTCTTGGTTGCAGTATTCTTGCCA
Organism: uncultured Pseudobdellovibrionaceae bacterium; assembly: GCA_964528835.1. Lineage (GTDB taxonomy): Bacteria > Patescibacteriota > Minisyncoccia > Moranbacterales > JALVQA01. The sequence goes on along the minus strand of CAZGWO010000068.1, from coordinate 1,458 downwards.
GTTGGAGGTGTCAATGGAACCATCTGCGTTGTAGCGGATGGCGGTGTCTGTGGTGGTGTTGTGGTTCTGCGTGTTGGCGGCGGTGTTTGTAGTGGATGGCGTGGTTGTTGCGGGATTCTTTGGAGGAGATTGCTTCGTCGTTTCACTTCTCGCAATGACAACATTGTTGTTTTGAGATTGCGTCGCTGCGCCCCTCGCAATGACGGCGTTTTGGTGGTTTTTTGGCGTACTCTGCACATACCACACAACACCGCCGATGATAACGGTAAGTGTCAGTGCGATGATGGTGAGGCGATTTTTCATAGATTACATAAAACTATATTGGTCATAGTATACTATACTACTTTGCAAAACAAATATAAAAATTATTAATTGATAACATAGTAACCATATGACAAACAATCTTCTATTATTACAAATTTTATTAACAATGATGACGAATATAACAAAACAACTGTATTGAAGGCTCAAGAACGTTTAAGATTGCGTTGTTTTTATTTCAATTATCATCGATAGACTGGTTAAAAATTACCCGCTCATTACAGGTTTCAACACATTGACTCATCATTGAGATAAATATTCTTTAAAAGTGCTATATTGTCGATTGAGAGAACGTATCAGTGGTACTGTTCTTTGTTGGTATTGGCTCTGTTGGTGGCACATTATAGTAATCCAAAAGAAAATGCATTACTTTTTGAAAAACTGGTCCAGCTGTTGATTCTGCCCACTGAACATCCTTTGGATTGTTAATACGTGTTACAACGATAAACTGTGGGTTTTCAATCGGTGCCATACCAGCAAATGATCCAATTGTGATGCCACTATCATAACCCTGCGCATTACGCTTTGCTACCTGCGCCGTTCCCGTTTTACCACCGACACGATAACCGGGAATTTTGGCACGCTTACCATGTCCATTGAGCACAACGCTCTCCAACATGCCACGCACACTACGTGCCGTTTCCTCGCGAATAACACGATGCATTTCACGTGGCGGTCGTAATGTTTCTTGCCCATCACTACTAATAATACGATCAACAATGCGCGGTGCCATAAGCATGCCACCATTAGCAATAGCCGCATAAGACTGCGCCAACTGCAAGAGCGTTACCGTAATTCCCTGCCCGAATGATGCCGTGTAGAATTGAATTGGCTTGATCGGCGGCTTGAGGTTGCGCAAATTGCCGGCGGATTCACCCGGCAGGTCAATGCCCGTCACACTGCCAAAACCAAATCGCTCCATATATTCCGCAAAGCGCTGATGTCCCACGAGACGCTCTACGTGAATCACACCCGTATTAATTGATTCATCCAACACCTGCGTCATCGTTTGTAGTCCATAAACTTTATCCTCAGAATTGCGAATATCATAACCGCCAATCTTTACAACGCCCGTATCTACATACGTTGACTGTGGCGTTACAACACCAGTATCAATACCAATTGCCATTGTAATCG
>CAZGWO010000067.1:0-3759 GCA_964528835.1 uncultured Pseudobdellovibrionaceae bacterium | reverse complement strand
GGTTCCGGTGCGATTTTTGGTTTTGGCGTCAAGTGTGTTTGTGGCTGTGGTTTTGGCGTAGTGTGTTGTGGTGGTGTGTGTGTTGGTGGAGTAGTGTTGGTAGGTTGTGATTGTGGTTTAACGTAGGGGTTTTTGTATGTCACTGGTGTTGGCCGTTGCTGTGGTGTCGATTGTGTATGGTTGGGGAGGTACCACAAAATAGCACTGCCAATAAAAATTAATAGAATCGTTATAGTAATGATCCATCGCATTACAATGTTAGTATTAGGATTTTATATATAAAGCGTGTATACTATATACAGTATAACATCTTATGGCAGATTTTATGAAGATTGGCATTGATGCGCGATTCTATGGACCGGAAAGTAAAGGGCTCGGACGTTATACAGAGCAACTCATTAAAAACCTTGAACAATCTGATACACATAATACGTATATCATATTTCTTCGTCGTGAGAATTTTGATACATATGTACCGGCAAATGATCGCTTCGTTAAGGTTCTTGCCGATTATCGATGGTATTCTCTTGCAGAGCAATTATTTTTTCCGCTTGCGCTACTGCGTGCGCATTGTGATATTGTGCATTTTCCACACTTCAATGTGCCGTTACTGTATCGTAAACCATTTATTGTAACAATCCATGATCTAATTCTTTTGCGTTATCCAACATTACGTGCAACAACACTCAACCCATTCTTCTATTGGATAAAGTTTCTCGCATACAAAGTTGTTATTCGTAGTGCGATTAAACGTGCGCGAGCCATTATTGCAGTAAGTAATTTCACGCGACGTGATATTTTGACACACTATAAAGTAAAAGATCCGGCGAAAGTTGTTGTGACATATGAGGCTGCATGTGATGCATTGCGCCTTGGGAAAAAGGCGTTGCGAAATGTTTTGCAAAAGTATGGTATAATGAAGCCGTATATCCTCTATGTCGGTAACGCCTATCCACATAAAAACCTTTCTCGCTTTATTCGTGCTTTTCTTGCATCTTCCATAGTGACGACACATAAGTTGATTCTCGTTGGCAAAGATGATTTTTTCTATAAACGACTTATGCGGGAAGTGACGGCAATCGGCGGTGATGATGTAATACGGATGGTGCCGAGTATAGCGGATTGGGAACTCCACGCACTCTATGCGCAAGCGGATGCATTTGTTTTTTCGTCACTTTATGAGGGATTTGGGCTACCGCCGTTAGAAGCGATGCTTCACGACTGCCCTGTGGCAACATCAGATGCAAGTTGTTTGCCGGAGATTGTTGGTGATGCGGCACTGCTCTTTGATGCACGTCGTACGGAATTTATAACCGATGCAATTAACAGTATTGTGTATGATAGTGCTTTGCGAAAACGATTGATCCGTGCGGGACGTCAACATGCACTGCAATATTCATGGCAACGTATGGCGCGTGAGACACTTTCCGTGTATGAAAATGTCCGGAAGTGACTTGCGCTTTACTAGCGGAGAATTGACATAATGACACAGAAACAAAATAAGACACAACAGAATATAACACAGTCGTCCGTGGACGGTGCTGATCACGCTATTGAACTCTACCAAGAGTTTGATGCTGCGTTGGATAAATTGTTTGATGACGGTAACGCTATAAATGGTGATGTAGCATTTGATGAGCTGACAGCAGATATTTCTACAACCAATTCTTTGTCCGGTAAGAACGGTAGTCACAATGATGATATGGATGCGTATGTCAAGGATGATCATTTTCGCATTCAATTTCAGGGAGAGAAAAAACGCAGTTTATCACATAATCGTGATACTGTTAATACGCGACACTACGACGATACACCACAGGCACGTGATACGGTACTGGATGCATATAAAACATCAATTCGTAAAAAGGAAGCAGAACAACGTGTCGCACATGATTCGGTAATGCCTTCTACAGCGTCGGTAGTGACACATAGAGATATCGAGCCACAGCGTAGTGTATCTGTATTTGCAGAAAAACATGATACACAAAACGATGATGTGATTACTACGTTGTCAACAAATAATTTGGATACAAGTGGTCCACTTGGTGGACGTGCCGGCTTATCCGCTGAGTTGACACAGTCTGTCCCAACACGATTGCATCAACGGCAGGATCGTGTAACGAATAAGAGTGATGCTGTTCGTCTTCATGCAGCAATGCATTATACAAAGAGACGTACACAGAAAATACATCCGTCCGCGGATGAAACTCTTCCGCAAGAGACAAAAGTAACTTATCACAAGAAGATATCAAAGATACCAAAAGTACGACAGAATGATGTGCAGGAAGTACAAGAAACACCGTCGCAGTCACGTTACGGTGCCATAAAAAATACTACGTCTTCACAGAAAACTGTAGCATCGCGACCACCGCAGTATTTTCAGTTGGGGCGGGCTGTATCGCCGGGACGTACAGAGACGCCAACAGTTGTAACATCACACTATCAGCCACAGGGTGATAGTGTGACAACATCGAAGCAACCTGCTGGTGAAGGTATTGTAAAATTTTTTAGAAAGCCGAGGGAGAATGTATTGACGACACAGAGTAATAATCGTGCGCATGCAACATTAGGAACAGCAACATTTAGCGCATCTACATCGCAGCAGCGTTCTTTTGCTGAAGTTGCCGATCGTGTACGACGCGGCGATGATGATGAGGCAACATTCCTCGATGATGGTAAAATTACATTTACGAAGACACAGGCACAGCAATTACGACAGCCGTCAAAGAAAATTGCACCGCAATCAAAGAAGACAAATGTCGCATCAGTGCAGTTACCACCTGCAATGCAACGTCGACATACGTCAACGCAAATGAGTCACAAGCGGAATGTTGTCACTGTGCCACAATCTGCGACATTATCCGCACAGTCGCAACGTACACAGCAAACAGTTACCAAGAAGGTAGCACAGGTGCCACGACAAAAAAAACGCACAGCACATCTTTCAGTTTCGCATGCGAGTCATGCAGTCAAGCGTGTACCACACATTAATACATTGGCGACAAAAACTGTAAAAGATGTTACATCAGCCGATGAACAAAAACATCGTGCCGATGCGTCACTCATGCATGTAAAGTCACATGTAGCTATACCACGCAAAGCGTCACTTGCAAAAAAGGTGACAGCGCCTACTAAAAAACGTGTCATACATTCTTTGCAACAACAGCAAAGTGATCGCATTAAAAAACATGTGCAGAAGCAAGTGCAAAAACGGCCACAGTCGCTATCACGTTCTCAGATTCAATCTCACCGGCAACGTTTCGACCAACGCTTCCAGTTACAACAACAATCACCGTCTCGTTCTCGTATTTCACTTAAAAAAAAAGTCTATTCATCTAAGTCACAACGTCAGCATAAATTGGCGCGTACCGCTACGGTAGCGTCACATATTAAACGACGTAGTAAGAAAGTGCAGCGTCGCATGGCAGCATTGACGTTCGGTGCGGTGATTGTTGTGGCATTGGCAATTTTTGCACTGGCGTTGGCACGTTATGGCGTAGGGCTGTATGTTGCTATCAAAAACTCTGCCGAGAATGGCTTTATGCACTTGCAACATGCAGTTCGTGACGTAAAGGCACAAGACTTTAGCGCATCGCAAAAAGATTTTCAAGATGCAGCGCATAGTCTCGGGCAAGCACATACATCTTTTTCACAAGTTAATAGTTGGGTCATTGCGATGACGCAGTATATACCTATTCTTTCGAAGGTTGCTAGCGGTAAGAATGCGATTGATGCCGGTCAACATATTGCACGCGCAGG
>CAZGWO010000066.1:0-3781 GCA_964528835.1 uncultured Pseudobdellovibrionaceae bacterium | reverse complement strand
CCAGCGTGTTATTAACTATATTTTTGTGACTGCTTTGCTCATTGTTCTTGTGGTATTTTGTTATTGGATGGGTCTTTCTCAAGCGTATACTGATGCACCGGTACAGCTTGATCGTGTGTATATGGTTAATGTTGATCCGCCAACGACAGAGAAGGCACTTGTTGATTTTGGGTTGTTTTGGGATGCATGGCGTGTTCTGAAAGAACGTTATGTTGATCATGATATGATCAAAGCGCAAGATTTGATCTATGGGGCCATTGATGGTATGTTGGCGGCAACCGGTGATCCGTATACTACATTCTTTGATCCTGAAGAGCTGGCATCATTTAATGAGGAGGTTACGGGAACGTTTGAGGGGATCGGTGCGGAGATTGGTATGCGTAATGGTGTGTTGACGATTATTGCGCCATTGGATGATTCGCCTGCGCAAAAGGCGGGGTTGCGAGCCGGCGATATGATTGTTAGGATTGGTGAAACATTAACAAATACGTTAAGCATTGATGAAGCAGTGAGACGTATTCGTGGTAAGGGTGGCACAACTGTTGTCTTAACGATCTATCGTGATGGCGAGAATGATACACGGGAGGTTCGTGTCGTGCGTGATAAAATTGTCGTTAAAAGTGTTACGATGACGGTGAAGCGTGGTATGGTTGCTGTTGTGCGCGTGCGACGTTTTGGACCGCAGACGGCAGAGGCATTTTCGCAGGTCGCAAATAAAATTGCACATGATGCATCTATACGTGCGCTTATAATTGATGTACGCAATAATCCTGGTGGTTATTTAACAAGCGCAATTACAATAGCTAGTACAATGTTGCCACAGGGACGTACAGTTGTTATAAGTGAGGACAGCAATAATAATCGTGAAATCTTTCGTGCGCATGGAGATAATATCCTTGGGTCGCTCCCGATAATTGTGCTTATTAATGGTGGGAGTGCAAGTGCGTCAGAAATTCTTACTGGCGCGTTGCGTGACAATCGCGATGATGTCGTTATTGTTGGAGAACATTCTTTTGGTAAAGGGTCGGTGCAGGAGCTCGTGCCGCTCAAACGTGGTGCCGTAAAGGTAACAATTGCAAAGTGGCTTACGCCAAATGGTGATCAGATTAATAAAGTTGGGATAGCCCCGCAAGAAGAGGTAGTTATGACAAATGAAGACTTTTTGCAAAATCGTGATCCACAGATGGAACGTGCTTTAGAAATTGCTGTAAAACGTGCACAGTAGCGTAATTTGGCAGTCACTTGACGAGAGTGCCAAATTTGTTATGATAGTAGTGGGAATCATTGTAAGTAACAACGTTAATGATATGCGCTATGAAAACACGTATTCAACCATTAGGGGGAAATATTTTAATTGCACCACAGACACAGGAGCGTCAGACACAAAGTGGTATCTTGTTACCGGAAACGGCAACAGAGGAGAAGCCGCAACAAGGAACAGTTATTGCTATTGGCGATGATAAAAGCATTGCCGTTGCGCCGAATCAGGTAGTGATTTATAAGCGCTATGCCGGTACGGAAGTCGTTGTAGATGGTGAGGAATATATTATCGTTGGTAAGAACGACATCCTTGCAACGATTGCATAGCACAAGAATGAGTACAATGAAAGAATGAGTACAATGAAAAACGCCGCGTCAGCGGTGTTTTTTTGATGTCAGCGATGGTTTTTTGATGATTCAGCGTTTTTGTTTTTTATTGTTTCATGGTTGTTGCGTACCCAGTCAATGTATCCGCCATCAAGCGTTTTTGCTGTAGTGAAGTTGAGATCATAGAGTTGGACACCGCCACGGAAGCTGTCTATAGCGGTGGCGCCATAAACAATGATTGTTTTTGTTGCCGGTAGTACGTGAGCATTATGTTCAAGATCTGTGAGGGGAAGATTGATAGCGTACGGGATGTGACCATGATCAAATTGTGCACGTGGTCTAATATCAAGAATGACGTATTTGTAGTCTGTTCCTGCTCTTTTTGCTGCAATAATCGCTAGAAGGTCATCTTGTGATAGTGGGTGAATTTTTGCTACATCAACAATGGAGTGTGGGTCGCCGGCAGAGATCATTGCACCGCCACTGTTGCGCCATGCTTGAATGCCACCGGAAAGCGCAACGACATAAGCATTTTGTTTTTCAAGAATTTTTACAGCCTGTGAAATAAGATTTGCATTGAGTGTATCAAAGGCAACAACGACCATGTCGGCATTGTAATTTGGCGCAATATTGCCATCAATCAACTTATCAATGGGAAAACTGAGCGAGTTGACAATATGTTCATGTGTGAACTGTGTAGAAGGGCGTATATCAATAATTACGACGCCTTTTGGTTTTGTACGCATTTTCCGACGAATGACATCTGCTGCAATTTCCGTGTAGTCGTAGTTGATGGGGTCATTGGCATCTTGTGCGGTTTGTGAAATCATGTATTGCACAAGATCATTTTTTTGTGATGTGCGCATAAGTGAAATGAATGTGACAACAAGAATGAGAAATATACTGCCAATGATGATGGTTTTATTTGTTATGCGCATAGAGTTATGATAATCTTTTTCTTATTTTAGCACATTTCACCCATTTGTGCAGAAAATATATCACTGTAGCCGTTGCAGAATGCTTGAACATTCATTGATCTTTTTCCCTCCACTTGAAGACGATGAACACTGATTGCACCGGTGCCGGTTGCAATACAAAGCATATTGTTCTTGTGATGAAACACGGTGCCGGGCGGATGTATTGGCGCTTGCATTAGTGGTGTGATATCTAGGAGTTTTAGGGAAAGAATTTTCCCATTGCGTTGCCATTGCGTAAAGATGCCGGGCCATGGATCAAAGGCGCGAAAGCGATTGTAAATTTCTTGTGTTGTCATGTGCCATACAATACAACCATCGTTGCGTGAAAGCGTATGACATGTTGTGGCACGTGAATCATCTTGTGATTGTGGTATGCGTGTGCCATCACAATAAGAAGGTAGAGTTTCTATGAGTAATTGTGCGCCATCAGTTGCGAGTGTATTGAAAAGTTCCGGTGTGTGCATGTCCGGCAGTATAGCACGTTCTTTTTGTGCAATGATCGGTCCGGTATCAAGACCAGCATCCATGCGCATGATGGTAACGCCTGTTGTTGTATCACCTGCGGCAATGGCAGCATGAATCGGTGCTGCACCGCGCCAACGTGGAAGGAGAGAGGCATGAACATTAACACAGCCATGTTGTGGTAGGTCAAGAACGCATCTGGGAAGAATTTTGCCGTATGAAGCAACGATAATGATTTCTGGATCATACGTGCGCAATCGCGCAAAGGTTGCCGGTGTGCGCAGTGGTTCGTGCGGGTTTTCTATAGGGATGTTTTTTGTATGTGCTAGTGTACGTATTGGATTTGTCGATGCTTGCCGTCGAGAGTGCGTGTTGTCAATGTGAGGTTTTGTGTAAACAGCGACGATGTTATAGTCGGCGGTAATGAGTTTTTGGAGTATTGGCGTGGCAAAAGGTCCTGTACCCATGAATATGGTACGTAATTTTTCCATATTAATCAGTATTAGTAATTATGCAAGATGATGTGTTGTATCTGATGTATTGGGTGTTTCACGAAATTGCGTGCGTAGAGCGGTTTGTTGTGTGTAGCGATCAGTCATAAGGACACCGTCAAGATGATCGATTTCATGTTGAAGTGCGACAGCCATTAATCCTGTAGCTGTAATACTTTGTCGCGCGCCACTAAGATCATAATAGCGTACGGTGACAGTTTTTGTACGTACAATAGGGAAAAATTCTCCTGGAATGGAGAGGCA
>CAZGWO010000065.1:0-4018 GCA_964528835.1 uncultured Pseudobdellovibrionaceae bacterium | reverse complement strand
GTACCACGCCACGAACTGCGCAATTCCCGTATCAATGCGCGTCGTCGGCGCCCACCCGAGCGCACGCAGCTTGCTAATATCCGCCACCGTCTTTGGTACATCACCCGGTTGCATTGCCAAGTAACGCTTCTTGACGGTGCGTCCCATCGCCGCCTCCAATGTGCGGATATAATCCATCAGCGTCTCCTCGCGGTCGCCACCAATATTCATCACATCACACGGTAAATCCGCATCCAGCACGGTAATCGTTCCGCTGGCAATGTCGTCAATGTATGTGAAGTTGCGCGACATCTTGCCACGGTTAAACACTTTTATCGGCGCACCTTTCGTAATCGCATCAGCAAAGAGAAACAGCGCCATATCCGGCCGTCCCCACGGGCCGTACACCGTGAAATAGCGCAGTCCCGTCGTCTTGAGCCCGTAGAGGTGACTGAATGTATGCGCCAGAAGCTCTGTTGCACGCTTGGTCGCGGCATACGGTGAAATGGGTTTCTCTACGGAATCCGTCTCGCTAAACGGCACTTTTGTGTTGCCGCCATACACACTGGAACTGGACGCGTAGACAAAGTTCTTTATCTTGTGGCGTACGGCAAGGTCCAAGAGGTTTGTCGTACCGACGACATTGACATCCGCGTACAACACCGGGTCTTCCAGTGAACTGCGCACACCCGCCATCGCCGCCAAGTGCACAACCTTGCGCGGGCGCTCCTTGGCAAAAATGCGCTCCATCGCGCGCCGCTCGCGAATATCGGCACGGTACAGCGTGAATTTCCCTTTCTTGTCTTCGCCGCGCTTGTTGCGGTACCCTTTGAGAAATTTCTTGATGCGGTCTTCTTTGAGCTGCGGGTCGTAGTAATCGTTGAAATTGTCCACAAGCACCACTGCGTCGCCGCGATCCATCAATCGCTTGGCAATCGCCGTGCCGATAAACCCGGCCCCACCGGTAATGAGTACTTTCATAAGTGTTATATTACATAGATTACTGTATTACTTATCTATATCAATTGCATGCTACATCAGTGAATATTCCGCAAGTGGCACAATTTTCTGTATACAGCTCCCTGGAACTTTCTCAAATAGTGTAATGCGTTCCACTGCAACGGTGCATATCGTTTCTGCAGCAATCTGTGGCTTTTGCTCTAATGCACGCCATGATTTCTGCACAATACGCCCCAACGTAATATGTGGGCGATATGCGCTAATACTTGGATGCTGTGGTGCAAGAACACGTTCTACAATCGTCTTGAGTGTACCAAGTTCTACGCTCGGACTATCCGCCATAAGCCATACCATTTTCGGTTGTTCTACCGAAGGCATCAGTACCCATTGACGCAATGTAATGTCAAATGCTAACTGTTGTGCAACAGCCACACGTAAACGGTCAAGAACATCTGGCAACTGCATGTCACTAACATATCCTAACGATGCTACTTCAATATAGAGACTCTCTAACGGCGTCCAACGCACCGGCAGGTGTGGATACTGTTTTACAAGACATTGTTCCTTTCGTCGAATTGTACCAACTATACCATCTGACAAAACAATGCCCACAAAGAGTCGTCGTGTCGCTTCCATAAACCTATTTTAATGGCAAAACGATCTTCTGTGAAGCGGTACCGCACAGTACACCTATGGTAAAATAAAGCAATGAAAAATACTGATGCTAAAAAATACCTTTGCGATATCGTCCCATTCGCACACATTCCACTGATACGCGAGCAGTTTTTTTGGTATACCAGTGCCACGCCACTGCAGCCTGGTACACTTGTACGCATTCCACTCTTTCGTCGCGCAGTACATGGTATTGTCCTTGCTTGTCGCAATGACGTTACTGTCAGTAATACTGTGCGCCTTAAAAATATCATAGCAGTACTTTATGACAACTATCTCTCACACGAACAAATCACCCTTGCAATGCATATTGCTGAAACAACATTTACATCGCTTGGCACCGTAATGACACAGTTTTACACACCACCCGTTACTGAACGTACACAACCACTCCCATCAACACGATCACTAAGATCTTTCCCACGCCTTACAGAAACAACTACATCTCTCTGCGCAAATATCCTTACACACCAAAACTACACGTCATTCCTCTTACGTGATACGCCAGCAACAGAACGTGATGCGCTTTACCTCCACCTCATCAAAAAACACCTTGCACAAAACACAAATACGCAAGTGCTCTTTCTCCTACCGGAAATTCTCCTTACGGAACAGACTGCTAAACGATTGCGCGCATACTTTACTCATGAAAACATCTGTGTTATTCACAACAAAATTGCCAAAGGTGCTCTCTGGAGTACTTATCAAAATATCCGTAATGGTACAGCACGCATTATTATCGGTACAAAAAAAGCTCTCTTCCAACCATTTACCAATCTTGCACTCATTATCCTTGACGAAGAACATGACATCAGTTTCAAACAGTGGGATCGCGCGCCACGCTTTGACACACGTACTATTGCCGATACACTGGCACATATACACAACTGTCCACTCGTCGCCGTCAGCACAGCACCGCGTATCACAAAAACTACACCAACACCGCTCGGACCAACACCGCTAAATCTCCCCATTACACTCCTTGATATGCGCGCTATTCACTATGAGCGCGTCAAAGCAGCGCAAAAGAAAAAACGCAGAAAGCCAACACCGACACTTTTTGCTCCTGCGCTTCTAACAGCGATTACCGATGCGCTTCAACGCAAAAAACACGTACTCCTCTTCTTTAATCACAAAGGCATGAGTGCATTTTCACTCTGCAGTGATTGTGGCACTCTTTTGGTATGCCATCATTGCGACCGCGCACTTGTCCTTACAACAGCAGGACACTATGAGTGTTTCCACTGTACATTTACAACATCTATTTTCCCGAAATGTGCCCAGTGTAATGGTATGACGTTTCGCAATATCGGCTATGGCACAAGTAAGATTCATGCCATGTTGGAAAAATACTTTCCCACGGCACGCATAGCTCGCATTGACGGACACACAATGCGCACAACACATGCCGCCACAGACATCATTACACGATATGCAAACAGAGAAATTGATATTATTATTGGCACGCAAATGGCACTAAAAGACTGGCGCTCTGAACATCTTGCCGTCGTTGGCATCCTTGATGCTGATGCGCTTCTCTCCATTCCCGACATCAGTGCTGACGAGCGTCTCTTTGCATTTATCAGTAATGCAGCTGCCGCCGTAACACATAAACGCACAACCACCGGCATGGTTTTTGTACAAACCTATAGGCCGGATTACCATGTTTTCACACATGCGCAAAAAGGCAATTACACCGCATTTCGCAAAAAAGTTCTTACTGACCGCAAATTACTTCACTACCCACCCTACTGGCGCGTCATTAAACTCATCTTTCAACACAAAGATGCTAAAAAAGTCATTGCACTTGCGCAACAATGGCACACCACAATTACACAGAACAATACCGGCACGCCACAGTGGCGCATTAGCGCAATTCACGCACCGCTCCTTGCCAAACGACGCGGACTCCACCGGCAACAAATTATCATTCGCCTCAAAAACGGAACACGTAGTTATGTACCGATACCTGCAGATCTTGCAACACTTCTACATGCAGTGCCACCTCGTACTATTATTGATATTGACCCGGTAGGATTTGTTTAGAGTATCTATCACTCTTACACGCTCCATGTTATAATGCACTAACAATACTGTTTCAATGTATGACACATACACTCATTACAATCAATGACCATATAGACGACTTGCACAGAAAAGCGCAACGCGTCACAGATCCAACTGCACCGCACATCGCCACAATCGTAGAAGACATGATTGACGTCATGCATAAAGAACGTGGCATTGGTCTTGCCGCGCCACAAGTCAACGAACATCTACGCATCGCCATATTTGACATCACGCCGGAAGGAAATACTGCAAAGACACCACTTGTCTGCATTAACCCAACCATTACCAAAGCATCTCGCGATCTTATCATGACCGAAGAAGGTTGCCTCTCCATTCC
>CAZGWO010000064.1:0-4018 GCA_964528835.1 uncultured Pseudobdellovibrionaceae bacterium | reverse complement strand
TCATCAAAACAATCCGCACATCCTTTTTGAGTATTAACATCATATACATTCGTCATCAAAATGATATACTACACATATCATATTGTACTATAACATAACAACCACGATGGCACAGTCACACCACAAATACAACTACACTGCACATGTTATGGGCTGTGACTTTGACGTCTCCATTGTTACAATGCGCGAATCTGTCGCTAATGCGCTCTATGCACGCGCACTAATGATTGCACAGAGCTATGAGCAAACGTTCTCGCGCTTTCTGCCACAGAGCGAACTCTCTATACTTAACCTTACTAAACAGATTACACCATCAAAACGCTTCTTGCGCGTCATTACACGCGCGCGTGATCTCTACCACGAAACAAATCATCTCTGTAACCCTCTCGTGCAGATTGCGCGTTATGGATACACTACGTCATTTGACACAATCAAAGAGTCTCATCGTACCTGTGATACAACGTCGCCAAACTGCGACTTTGACGCTGTTGACATTACACCGTCACAAATTACCTTGCGCGATGATCAGCGCCTTGATTTTGCAGCATTTCTCAAAGGCGCCGTTGCGCAACGCATTGCACGCGAACTCTTTGCGCACGATGCGATCTCCGGCATTGTTATCAACATCGGTGGCGATCTGAGTACCTACGGCACCGATGCGCATGGTGCACCTTTTACCATTTTTATTGAAAACCCCATTACCAATGAAGATCATGTCATTACACTTATGAACACCACGCTCGCAACAAGCGGCACAATGCGACGCCACTGGACCTGCAACGATACCGACGTCCACCATATCCTTACACCAATGCACCACAGAAACCCCACAACCAAACTCGTCTCTGCTAGCGTCATCCTCCCGGACGGCGCACGCAGTGATGCTTTTGCTACAGTCGCAATTATTCTCGGTACTACAAAAGCAGAACAATTCCTCACAAAACACGATGCGCGCTTTCTTCTAATCACCACTGATGGAACAATTACCAAAAATATGACATAATAGTAACATTACTTCTAGCAAAAAACAGCCATGCAACCACGTACACTCTTTCGCATGATCACGATCACACAGACTACTCTCCTTACAATCAGTATCTTGATCCTCATCGCACTTCCACCATATATCGCATTTAGCGGTGCTACGTTTCCGCAGACACTACGTAATACACTCTTTACACTCTCCCACATCAGCGTTGCGCTCGTTATGAGCATTCGCCCACTGGCAAATCTCTTCCCACGCATACGTATCCTCGCGCAACTTGTCATTCTGCGCAAAGGGTTTGGCGTCCTCTCTGCATCCATCATCATCGCCTTCTTCTTCGCGCGCATCATCACCGACGGCACAGATGTTTTTACACAAATATTGACAACGTCCTACTGGTCTATGCAGCACTACGCTCTCCTCGCACACCTCGGCGACACAACGGCACTCATTCTCCTCGCAACGTCTAACAATTTCAGTAAACGTCTTCTCGGACGCTGGTGGAAGCGCGTACAGAAAACCGCTTACATCTACTTCTATGCTGGCGCATTCTATGCCTACCTCACATTTAACGACACAATTGCACTGACGTCCATCATTATCGTAACCATTCTCACTGTCACTGCATTTCTCAAAAAAACCATCACCAAACTAGAAGCTCAAACGATCTAGCCACGGTGTCGGCGCACTTGTCGCGCGCACATGCCCGTCCGCCACATCATAGAGCACAAATCGTGTAATTGCCAACGGAAAAATGCCAAATAGTCGTATTGTACGCTCCTGTGCGGCACTATACACAAGTACATCATCACGCACAATAAGTTTATATGTAATCGGTGTGTCAATATCAAAGACTGCGCGTGCTTTCTGTGCAATGACCTGTGGCAGTACGGTAATTGCAGTCCATTGATCGCCGTGTAGCGCAGAAAGCGCACCGGTCGCATCGTCCACGCGCAGTGGCAGCACCGTCTCCACTACCACATCATCTTGTGTAATAGTAAAGTGATCATCCACTACGCCCAGACTATACGTTGCTTTATCACGTTGCACGGTCCATGTTACAGGATTTACACCAAAAGTAACATGCCGACGTTTGCCGTGCTGCTCATTGGCAAGTTCCACAAATTTCCCGTCCTCTGTTGCTAGATCCGTAATTGTTGTCTGCACACCATTTGCACCATAGCGTACAACACGCATCGTATCATCATCGCCGGCATTACGCGTAAAGATTACCTTATGCGCGATGTTGCCATCAGCGTCATATTCCCGTTGCGTAATCACAACAACGTCACCATCAACAACCGTACGTTCCATCGTGTACCATCCATCCTTACCGGCAATACGCTCAGTCGTATCACGCTTTTGTTGTTCTGTAACCTGCTCCAACTCTTGCGACTGTGCATGTACAACATTCACCAACAGCGCCATCATTATTATGCCAATACTAGTACTGTGCATAAGATCCAACAATCTTTCCATAAAAAATCATATCTAAAATAAACAATTACAGTCATCTACTGTTAGAGTAACATAATTTCTATAAAATTGTTATTCTGCAAAACGACAAAGATCCTCCTATACCAGGATATCTGTACGTAATAATGTACTGTTGCCACTATCTTTTCCCCGTGATTGATAATGTAATACTGTTATGCCATCACTCACTTAAATCACTACTGCTGTTTATCAATACCACTTATAGTAACAAATTAATAAGAAAATAAAACATTTGCCCTTGGTATCACCGCATATTCCCTGCGTACAAAATCATGCATTGCACGATAAACAGTTGCATCACGTACAAAACGCAACGGTTTGAAAAAATGTTGAGCAACCGGTAGATCTTTTTTGTAACATAAATCAACTGCTGGAAACACTTCACCGTTATGTATAGAAATGCCGGCTTTTATAAAACGACCGAACTGATCGTCCACAGCACCATCAATCGTATCCTTTGCAATGACGTATGTCATGCCCCGTACAAGAAGGATGTTATCGCTACGATCACGTACCGTACGCATTGCTAGAAACGAAGGGTTACCTTTAAATTTCATTATACCCAATGGCACACCGTCATATACAAAAACAAGACCACGACCATAGTACTTGCTCGTTGTATCAAAAATTTTATGAAACCAACGATCCATGTGGGAACATGCCCCCATATCCATATTACGCCAGTCTACCAGTGACGCATTCCGCGATTCATCAAAAAAATGTATATGCTCTGCAACATCAATTGAACATGCTTCTTTTTCAAGATCCATTAAAAATGCTTTTTGCGCACTGTCATGTATAACCTGCCATCGTTGTGTATAAAACGATGATGGAAAAGATATTTTATTTGGAACACTATCGGGAAAAGCAAAGCTATCCCAATCATACGGAAAAGTTCCGCATTCTATGCCGGGCCACTGAACAGCTTCAACATGATCGCGCACTTCCCGCGCACAGGAAACTTGACCATCACACTGTTCTTGGAATAGATCATCAAGAAGATCCTCAATATCTGTAGCAAGAAGAAGGGGCGCGTAACGCCACTTCTGATGAGTAATTACATGTGCAAGCATTTTTCGATTTTCTTGTGACAGTAATGTATCATTAAAAATAATCGGCGCAATACCATGTCTATCTTCACGAAGAATATCCTTTGTGCTTTCAAATACGGCATCGCGTTGTGCAATATCACGTAGCATGTTAATAATTCTTTGCTGCGTCACTGTATCCTGATTAATAAAATACCTACGGAAGTACCCTGCCGCCTCAAAATTACCAATAAATGCCTTATTAATAATATGGTCCATACTTTCATACTCTTCTTCAATAGAGTATGTCTCAACTGATCCTTTTGAATAATCCTCTCGTTCCATAATTTATGGTATGAATGATTGCATCGCCGTGTCAATCTGACGATAGAGGTCAGCAAGATTATCACTGCTGTTGTCCAACACCACATCCGCCAACGACTTGAATTGCGGAATTTCCCGATCGGCAGCGCGCTGGTGGTCGGCAACAAACTGCTCATAGGTCTTG
>CAZGWO010000063.1:0-4099 GCA_964528835.1 uncultured Pseudobdellovibrionaceae bacterium | reverse complement strand
GGGTCTGTAGCTCAGCTGGTTAGAGTGCTACATTGACATTGTAGAGGTCCCCGGTTCGAGTCCGGGCAGACCCACTAATATTAAACTTTCGGATTTTTAATGCAACGCTTGAGGTGTTGGCGGTTTATGGAGCATTGGCCTTTTGTGGCAGCTTAATTGAACGATTAAAATTCGATGGATTTATGCAATCACAAGCAGAACATGCATGGAGCTAGCATTATCGGACTGTACATGTAAAATATGACAATGTATAAAATGAAACGGCTCCTGATTCGTTCAGAAAAATGCCAGTGGCAATAGAATTGTAGGATCAAGATTATGCGATGCAAAACGTCGGCAGATTAACATTTCGGCATGGTAAATCTGTCTGGACAAAGTAAGTATGGCGTCTTTAGGCTAGGAGCTTACTGTGCAGTGTCTTCATGATCATGTTCCCATGATGGTGTGCGCCCTTCTATAATTGCTGCAAAATCGTCTTTTTCGATCGTTTCACGTTCCAAGAGAATTGTAGCAATACGGTCTAGGATTGTACGTTTTTTTGTAAGGATGTCTTCTGCGCGTCTTTGCGCTTCTTTGATGTACTGAGAAACTTTTTTGTCAATTTCATCGGCGGTACGATCGGAGTAATCACGGTCTTCACTGAGCTCACGTCCGAGGAAAACCATTTCTTCTTTACGTCCAAATGTGCGTGCGCCGAGATCACTCATGCCGTAGCGCGTAACCATGTCGCGTGCAATGTGAGTTGCACGTTCCAGGTCGTTAGACGGACCCGTTGTTACATCGCCAAAAACGAGACGTTCTGCCGTGTGTCCACCGAGGAGCACGGCAAGTTCATCGAGGAAATATTTATGCGAGCGTAGAGTTTTATCTTTTTCCGGTACGCTAAGTGTATAACCACCAGCACTTCCACGAGAAATAATGGAAACTTTATGCACGGGGTCGGCATATGGAAGACTTGCAGCAACAAGAGCATGTCCGCCTTCATGGTAAGCAACAATTTTTGTTTCTTCTTTGTCCATGCGACGACTTTTGCGCGCTGGTCCGAGCATAACCTTTTCAATTGCCTCAGCAATGTCGTTGGCGGTAATTTTTCTGCGTTTATCGCGCACAGCGAGAATCGCCGCTTCATTCATGAGGTTTGCAAGGTCGGCGCCAGAGAATCCCGGTGTGCGTTGCGCAATGCGTTTTAGATCAATGTCATTTGTTAATTTTTTATTTTTTGCGTGGATAGCGAGGATTGCCGCACGACTTTTGATATCCGGCAAGTCAACGGTGACACGCCGATCAAAGCGTCCGGGACGCAGTAATGCCGGATCAAGTACGTCAGGGCGATTTGTAGCAGCGATAACGATAACATTTGTACCGGTTTCAAAACCGTCCATTTCTACGAGAATTTGATTGAGGGTTTGTTCACGCTCGTCGTGTCCGCCACCGACACCGGCACCGCGTTGACGTCCTACAGCGTCAATTTCATCAATAAAGACGATTGCGGGTGCATGCTTTTTGGCTTGTTTGAAGAGGTCACGAACACGACTCGCACCAACGCCGACGAACATTTCCACAAATTCCGATCCGCTAATTGTAAAAAATGGCACACCTGCTTCACCGGCAACAGCTTTTGCCAGAAGCGTTTTTCCGGTACCCGGTGAACCGAGCAGGAGCACACCTTTTGGGATTTTTGCACCGATTTCTACGAATTTTTTTGGAAATTTGAGAAAGTCTACTACTTCAGAGAGCTCTTCTTTCGCTTCTTTATTACCGGCAACATCTGCGAATGTTACGCGATTTTTCTTGTCTTTTGGATCAAGCATGCGTGCACGTGAGTTGCCGAAAGAGAGTGCTTGCGTATTGCCACGTGTTGCGCTTTTCATCATAAAAAAGAGAAAAGCAATCACGATTAGTACAGGGATAAGGAAAGGGAGAATGGAGTAGAGGAAAATTTTACCGGCACCCGGTTCTTTAATTTTGAGATTAACCGCCGTAAACCGCTCCATATTAACGCCGTAGCTACTAAGTGTTTCAGAGAGAGCGGCACCGGATTCTTTAACGGTTTTCTGTTGTGTTTTTTGTTCATCATTGAGTGTAACGGTAATGGTATTGTCTTCAACGACGATGGTGGAGACTTTTCCGTCGTTAATTTCCTGAACAAGTTGATTCAGTGCAATTTTTTCCGGCTGCTTTTTTGGGCTTGTATAGAGAAGTGCAACACCGGTGATAAATAAGAGTATAAAGATGATGTAGGTAATATTCTGTGAATTTCTTGTAAGTTTTGCCATAAGATGTATGAAATGAGAAATAAACGTGCGCTATGATGGTGTGCGCACGGTCATGCTTACTGTAGCACCATTCTTCGTGATTATCAAGGTGTCTGTTTCCATTTTTTGCGTTTTATTTTTTGTGCTTGCAATAAGACGGCGCCAGTGTTCAATCATGCCAAATGATGGCGTTGTTTGTGCAAGAGTTTTTGCAAAGTTGCGCAGCGTGTGACGTTGTAATGCCGGCGCGAGGGCGCAAAAAGTTGTGGCATCAAATGTGATGCTGGTGTGTGTGCGTTGATGTGGGATACTGTGATGCGCACTCCAGTCTGTAAGTAGCGCATAGTCATCAGCAATACTTTGTGCGGTGCGTGCAAGAGTTGTAATGATTTGCGGGTTATAGTTTTTGCGCAGGAGTGGAATGAGGTCATGTCGAATACGATTGCGTAGATATGTTGTGTCTGCGTTAGTCGCATCTACGCCAAAAGAGATTGTGTGTTTGGTACAGTAATTTTCTACGGCCGTTCGTGTACAGTCGAGGAGTGGGCGAACAATGATGCCACGTTTGTAGTGGATACCGGCAAGTCCGGCAAGTCCACTCCCGCGAATGAGGTGGTGAAGAAGTGTCTCCACGCGATCATTCATTGTGTGTCCTGTAGCGATGTAGTCAGCACCATGTTTACGCTGGAGTGTTTCAAAGAATGTGTAGCGTGTGGCGCGCATCCACGCTTCATCAGTAGGGTGTGATTTTTTTGTGAGATCTTTGATAAAAACAGTATTGCCAAATGCATCGGCAGTAGCAACAACGCGATCGCGATCGGTACGTGCAGCATCACCGCGAATGCCATAGTGAACGTGTGCAATAATGATAGTATAATTGTGTTTGACACTAAGGCGTTGCAGAATGTGGAGGAGTGCCATTGAGTCGGCGCCACCGGAAACGCCGACGATGATTGTTGCGCCGTCATGAAAGAGGTTATGTGTGTGAATTGTTTCAAGAACGCGCTTGTACATAGGGGTAAAGTAGTTTAGCTTGAGCTAGTATGTTTTTTGATAATACGAAGAACGTTGGTAATAGCATCATTAAGTTTGCCGGTAGCATTGATAACTTTGTAATCATATATATCAGTGTGTTTGAGCCATTCACGGGAGTAGTTCATGCGTTCCGTGACATATGACTCACTGACATTGCCACGTGATCGGATGCGATGTTCCAACGCATCTAAACTTTCTGCCATAATAAAAATAGCAATAATGTTGGGGAATATTTTCTTGGCATGTATAACACCCTTGTAGTCAATTTTCCAAATGCCGATGCCATCACGTTGAATGCGATTGAGTTCATCAATAGTAACGCCGTAGTAGTTATTATTATAATGTTGTGCCCATTCTGCCATTGCGCCGGCATTAATTTTTGCGCGAAAGGTGTCTTTGTCAATGAAGTAATAGGGATTGCCATTCGATTCACCTTTACGTGGAGCACGCGTCGTTGTAGTTATGGCTACATGAATATGAGGAATGTGTTTTTTTAGTCCGGCGATAATAGAGTCTTCGCCAGCGCCGGATGGGCCGGAAATAATAAAGAGATTGTTTTGCATATGGAGAGGGTTTATGAAAGGATGTGATGAAAAAACCGCAAAGGCGCCATGTGGCGCCTTTGCGGTTACATAAATTACTTCGCATCTTGCGTCTCTTGTGCTGTATCATTTTGTGCTTTTGCGAGAACTTCTTTGGTTTGCAGGAGAAGTCCCATGCGATGACTTTTTGGTTCAATGGAGAGGATTTTCCACTTATAGGTATTGCCAGTGCCAATCATGTCTTCAAGACGTTTGCCCGGATAGAGA
>CAZGWO010000062.1:0-4100 GCA_964528835.1 uncultured Pseudobdellovibrionaceae bacterium | reverse complement strand
TTATATGACACAACAAGGAAATCGTCGCCATAGCGCGCGACGGACATTTCGCGGTTGTCGCCGCACGACAAAACGTGGACCGCGGAAAGAGCAGATTCACCCATCACGCTTCATCAAAGCGGCACGTCCGGTGCGGAAAGAAACGTATACGGCACAGCATATCTTTGAAGACTTTGCGTTGGAGCCGCTGCTGCGGAAAAACATTCTTAAACGCGGCTTCCGCACGCCATCGCCGATCCAAGATCAGGCTGTGCCGGTTGGGCTTGCCGGTGGGGATATTATCGGTATCGCTGATACGGGAACAGGTAAGACGGTGGCATTTGCGTTACCGGTAATTAATCGTCTTTTGAAAGATCAGAACGCGCGCGTGCTGATTATGGCGCCGACGCGGGAGTTAGCACAGCAGATTTTGGATGAGTTTAAGGTGATGATGCAGGGAATGTATATCCCGACAGCGATCCTTATTGGCGGTGCGTCAATGCGTCCGCAGTTGCGCGATCTCTCGCGTAATGCGCGGATCGTTATCGGTACACCGGGACGCATCAAGGATCACCTGGAGCGTAAGAGTTTGCGTTTGCAGAACTTCACGATGGTGGTTTTGGATGAGGTTGACCGCATGCTGGATATGGGGTTTGTCAATGACATGCGCACGATTCTCGCGCAGATGCCACAGAAGAAGCAGGCGTTCTTCTTCTCGGCAACGATGGATCCAAAGGTCCGTGCGCTCATTGAGACATTTTCACAGAATCCAACGATGATTTCTGTTAAGACCGGTGATACGAGCGACTATGTGGAGCAGAATATTGTGATTTATGCGACACCGCAAGATCGCATTAAGAAATTACATGATGTTCTTGCGAAAAATCGTAAGAGTAAGATTATCATTTTTGATAAGACCAAGCGTAGCGTTGATCGTCTCAGCAAGATGTTGTGCGACCGTGGCTTTCGCTCCGACGCGATTCATGGTAATAAAACGCAAGTACAACGCCAGCGTGCGTTAAATAAATTTAAGAAAAATTATATAGATGTTTTGGTGGCGACGGATGTTGCAGCGCGTGGCATTGATGTGCCGGATGTAACACATGTTATTAATTATTCTATACCGCAGAGTTATGCTGATTATGTGCACCGCATTGGTCGTGCTGGTCGTGCCGGCAAGAGCGGTTCTGCATTGACGTTTATTAGTCAGCAAGAACATAATGTCGCATAACATGGAAAATGTGACACAATGATACATGATTATATTGTTGTCATAAAAGCACATTAATATACGTACTGCTTTTTATGGTGTTATGGAGTTTGGCCATTGTTATTTAATTCATCAAGGTTTGATGAACGTGGCTCATAATAGCGATAGAGTAACTGCAATGAGCATTGTTTACGTGAAATGATATCTCCAAGTTATGTATCGTTGGTATGAAAAGTATCCTTTCTGTGATAGTATTATGGTATAGCGCTATCATTTACTATGTATAAGTGTAGAAGCGTTAGGATAATATTAATAGTTTTGATATATATGAAAAAGAAAGTTGTTATTAGCACATCAACACTAGTTATTGTTGTTGCTGTTGGCTATGGTAGTGTTGCAGTCGCTATGTATGGTGAACAAAAAGGGCAGGATGTTATGCATGTTGAGATGCGCATGGAAAATGCGAAGACACGTGCCGCAATTCGACATGAGAACATGCAAGAGCGTAAAGATCTGCGCCAAAGGCAGCATTATGATGTTAAGGAGATGCGTGATCGACAGCGTCAAGAACGCAAGGAATTGCGTCAGGATTTTCGTAATGCAACATCGCAGGAACGTGAGGCACTTCGTGAAAAAGGGAAAATGATGCGACGAGAAAACATGCAAGAGCGTCATGATATGCGTGAAGAGAATAGAAAAGAACGGATGAATGGTCGTATTGGTGCAGTGCGTAGGCGTGCAAGATATTTCTCTGCGCAATATGGTCGTGTAACAACAAAACTTACAAATATTGCAGCACGGTTAACAGAAGCGGGTATTAATACTGCTGGTATGAGGACAGCGATTAGTACACTAGACAAAAAGGCAATCAATTTAACGAAGGCATATGATGCTTATGAGAATGCACTCGATAGTGGTGATAAAAACACTATTGCAACGGCGCGTCAGACACTGGTTGCTGCACGCAAAGATTTTCGCATCCACTATCGTGAAACAGTACGTCCGGCAATTAAAAATGCAATCTTGACAGCACGCGCGCAGAGTAATGATGCGTAGTATATTGAGAAAAAGATAAATTATAAAAAATAGTATTATGAAAAAAAGTTTTTTCCTAACAGGTGTGGCTATAACGGTTGTCGTTCTCAGCGGATGTGCTAATGGTCATAGTGCTGATCGTGCCGATACCGAACCGACGCCACCACAACAAGTGATGCCAACGGCACTTGATGAAGCGGTACCAATGGACGATGATACTATGGATGCGGAGCAGGATATTGTCATCACAACGGATGTTGCGCCGATTGATCAAATTGATTCGCCTGATACATTACTTAAAGACGTTGACACAATGATGGATAGTCTTGATGAGCTTTAGGGATTGATTACATAAGAGTTAATAATAACGATTTTACAAAGAAAAGATTCTGCATGGATAAAGTTTTTTGTGTTGTTATGCTATAGATATTACTGATTAGGTGATTGTTTTTCGTGCAACAATTGTCATATAAGGTGGTATATATTAAAACCTTTATCAGTATACGAATACCTTTGCGATAATATGGTAAAAAACCGCCTCACTATCACCGTACTCACACTCGCTGTTATCATCGGCGGTGTTGTGTGGTATGCGCAGAGCGCATTAATAAATCGCTACAATGCCGTCATTGCGATGAGTACAGCGACAAAGCAATTTCCAGATAACAACGACGATGTCATTTCGAGTACAGCGATGCAATCTCACTCAAAAGATCAGGAGACTGCCGCACCATCCCACACAGACACACCATCTTCCGATAACGCGCAGAACCACAACACCATCACAGATACCGCCATCCGTTACAACGCAGACGGTTCTATTGACACCTCCAACTGGCAGGAGTACTGCAACCAAGAGTACGGCTTCTGTGTGAAGTATCCGCAGGGGTGGGAGGTGGAAAAGAAGAGGTATACCATAAAAGGTGTTGATGGAGTATTTCGCTATATTGTATTACAGCATAATAATTCCAAGATAAGAGGGTTTATTGGTATAAAAAAGGCGGGAGAGAATAATATTTTTACACATCCATTCCGTACGGGTATTCCATCAGGAAGATTTATTCAACAAAAAAACCGCCGTGTACATAGTATTCCCGCATTTTCACGGTGGGACTTCTATAATAGTGACGGTGCTTTGGAGGAGGCGTGGTTCTGTGGCAATGGCACATCACCTAATAATGCAGATTGCCATATAGTATCACGCAGTGGGAAGATAGTAGAGGCAATGATTACTGAGTTTGGTACTTCTTTTAACAAAGAGGCTATCAAAGAATTCCAGTTAATGCTCACGTACGTTACCACTAAATAATTTATGTAAACATTGTCTGTCCCATACACACTGAAAGAAGTCTCTTTCAGTGTGTATGGGGTTGGTAATAACCTCAAACGTGCGTTCTTTAACATTGTTGTAATAGGAGGTAGTTAGTGAATATTCGCTTGTTGTTTATTGCTGTCTTTCTGATTTCTCTTGTGACGTTGTCTGTGCATGCAGATGATTATTGCAAAGGATATCACTCACCGTCAAACCCATTTCAATGCTTTAAACATGGAAACTGTGTTTGGTGGGCTGCATACAAAAGGCCTGATCTTAAAGCACATATGCATGGTAATGCAAGAGAGTGGTATCGTGATGCCATAAATGTCGGATTCCCAGTTGGCAGAGTGCCGGTAAAGGGGTCAATCGTTGTATTCAATGGCCTCAAGGATGATAAATGATAAGGGTAAGCGATATGGACACGTTGCCTATGTGGAATCGGTAAATGAAGATGGATCGTTCAATGTTTCTCAAATGGACTACTATGGCAAATTTGGGGACGGTGTCAGTACAGGGCGTTTCTCCATGCAGGCAACCTACACGGTACCACACACAGTCGGT
>CAZGWO010000061.1:0-4219 GCA_964528835.1 uncultured Pseudobdellovibrionaceae bacterium | reverse complement strand
TACTTCAATGCTGCAATATATCCATCTACGACAGTGCGCGCCGCTGCCACAACGACAATCGCATACTTATTTTCATCATACTCCAACACCGGTACGCGCTGCCAATCATAATAGACATCTTCCACCGGCATGGGAATATACCCTTCCATCTCCCACTGCATCGCCACAGCAATCTGATCTTCCGGTACACGCGGAAGAGACATGATGCGAATAAACGTCTTTGACTCCGGAAGAGCACAAACTACGTCGGCCTGCTGCGCAATCGCATGTGGTTTTGCATGATCACAGGCTTGACGTATAGTTTCACCCAAACGCCTATGATCAACGACAGTACCATGATCCATAACATTCTGTGGAATCGGTGCTGTTGCAACAGCATGAATTATTGCACGCCCCTTAACAAAAGCAAATTGCAAAACGCGCACGATATCATCGCGCACAGAAACACCAACAACTCCTTTTTTCTGTATCATTGCTCTGCCCTTTTGTTTTAGGATAGGTCACTACTCTGTTAGTATACCACGAAAATACCGCTTTACAATGGCTACAATGACTATAATTCTTCCCACAGATCCGGTAAATAATGCGTTCCCGTTGGAAAAAACGGTGGAGGATTATAGAGAAGATTATTATCATAAATCAAGTTACGATTCCTATAACCCGTACCATCAGTCCATGCAAAACCATAACGCCGATTCGATGCCAGCGCACCATTAATAGTTACCGTGTCTTTGATATCTCGTACACTTTGCACACACCAAAACCACCACCATGCCACACAGTATCTACCATAATGTTTCCGTCCGATACGACCACTTTGAGATAATAACGCAGCATCAATACGTAAATCATCCTCACTGGCACGAATCAATTCTATATCGCCAGTAGCAACCAATCCGATAATATCTGACCCATCATGAGATGTATAAGTAATATCTTTTTCAATAAAAATTCGTGGCGTGGTAGCACCACTGCTATCAGCAGCAACAATCGTTACATGCTTATTATCAATAGAACCTTCAACCCACACGTTATTTTCAACGTAGATAACGTTATTATCCGGAATCTGGTATACTCTACTATGACGTTCTCTTATAATACTATTTGACACCGTGTTATATCGCGTTACGGTCCGTATTTCAAATGTACCATCCGTACGCAAGATAATATGTCGCCCAAATCCCGCAGCATTAAAATAGCGCCCATGCATTCGCGCTTGCGTACGCATTAGTGAAATATCAGCCGTTACACCGCCAAAATCCATTTGTGAAACAGGATACACTTTTCCCGCACGAAAAACAGCGCCATTCATTGATGTATTATATTCCCCCGGCCAGCTCGTCCATACACCAGGACGTCTCACACCAGAATCCGGATCAATATACGTATCACGTGCACTAGAGATCTTATTATAGGCAATGCCATCAAAGCGAATACCGCCGTTACTATGTGCGGGACCATAAATTGTCGTACCATTACCAAAACGCGTATCAGCATCAGAAAGGATTGCAAATTCACTCCATGACGGACGCCGCAACCGCACACGTACAGTACGCACAACAGATGGTCGATACGTCGTCCATCCTTCCGACTGCACAACAACAGATGTCTGTCCCGGTTCCGGCGGTATAACGGTTATACGGAATGTTCCCTCGCTACCGTACTGGCGTTCATAAGGTGTGCCAACACCATAAGCACTGCCACTTGCCCAAAACGCATCAATTTGCGGCGCTGTTTTTCCATCCGTTTGATGTGCCAAGTACCACCGATAAAAATGTATACCGGCTTCGGCAATTTGCAACGCCTCTGCACGTGTTGCTTGGTGAAGGCTGTACTTTATCTGCGATAACACAAACGTGATCAAACCAAGTAACGTAACAGAGAGTATCATCATTACAATAAGCGTATACACCGTCGCACCGCCCATTTTATATTGTGATCGCATCTTTACCATGTGCGTAAATTTCTTAATGATGCAAAAGATGAAATAACAACGCCGTCTGGTGGTGTGGCTGTATCCGTATCTACCGTAACAGTAATACGTACCATACGAATATCATCAATTGCCGGTGTACCACTCAATACCGCATTATTTTTATCATAGTACATAAACAACGGCGTTCCATCGGCTGTATCAACAATATCTTTTGCTATAATACGTACCGTTTCCGTTGCTGTATCATAAATAACAGGTACTGTTGACGATGGCTCCACAACACCTCTTCGCAAAATATTGCCATCACGGAAAAAACGTACACGTTCAGTTGCGCCATCACGATCATAATCCGTATACACTACCAGTTCTGTCGGCGATGCTGCAACGATAACGTACGCACCATTATCCGCCTGACGCGCATCCCGAATCTGGTCAGTCATACGCGTTACGACGTGCGTCGCTTGTTGCGAAGACATTCCGAGGCGCATCGTAAAGCCTTGCATTTTCCATAGTGACGCAAAGAGTGCTGTTGTTCCCAACATAACAGCTGAAAAAATACCGATAGCAATAGCTACTTCAATGAGTGTCATTCCTCTATAATTAACTATAGACTCCATATCACTGCGTAATAAGTGTTATGTCCTTTTTCGTTAGATTATGAATCACAATAGGTTGCGTATTTTCTGCATAACCTTGCGCAGAAACCGTTACCGTATAAGGCGCATTCACTAACGGAGTGTCAGATTTCTGTGGAAAAAACACATCACCATATGCATTGGTTTGCGCCACAATATCATAATCATGCACACTATTGTGTAAACGTACACGTGCATTAACAATAGGATTATCATTGAGATCCTTTACATGAATGATTGCTGATGGCTTCATTACATCCATAACAACAACTGTTATCGTCGGCTTCGTTCCCTGCGCAATACTCATTGTATTGTTGGCGGCCGTTGTTGCATCATCAACAACAAAGAGGTCATACGCCGTATCAACAACATTCACAGTATAAGTACCCGCTTCACGATCCTTAAGAAGAAGTGTCCCGACGCCATCGCTGTTCATAGTGTGATCAAATCCATAAACAGCATTACCGTTTGGCAATGTTCCAAGAACACGACCACCGACAATATTAAGCGCAACATGTGCTACGGCATCACCAAATTGATTACGTACATTAAGTGTAATATCAGAAAGAATACTGCTTTCAATAGATTGCGTTGTTAATGCATTTTGCGTTACAGTAATATGACGATCCTGTGGATAAAACGAGCTTTCGGGATACGGCGGATACGTTGTAACTGTTTCATAACCATCTTTAGAAACTGTAATAGCATAATTACTCGCAGCCGGTGCACCAGGAACGAGTACACGTCCCGTTGCGTCACTAAATACTGTAACAGCAATCGGCGGCGTTGTTGTTGTGTTATGAATTTGTACCGTTGCATCCGCAAGCGGCGTCCCTTCCGCATCAAAAATATTAAGCACGATCGTTCCACCATCAACTGATGGTTCAATCCCCGGTGGTGCAAAGATTGATGCAAGATGCACGCGATGATTTTGCGATGCATCACCCCACATTACCTCGATACGCACGTTTTTATAATCTGTTGGCACCGGATCTGCCGGCACGCCGCCAACCGTACCATCATCAGGATCATCACTGTAGCGAATATCTGTTAAGACGCGATAAGTGCGCGCACCAAGTGATACTTGCTTGTCAGGATTAATTGTTCCATTTCGCACACCACCGACAACAGCAACAGCATCATATGGCAGATTACGTAATTGCTCCATCTGTTGTAATGCCACTGCTACCGCACCGCTACGCATACGTGTATCGGCAATATGTACTGTTGCCAATGCAAACGTCTGCGCAAAAATCAACGCCATCATGCTTAGCACGCCGACAGCAATAACAATTTCTATAAGTGTTGCACCTTTTTTCTTTATGTTTTCAATCATGTATAGTATTGCGCTGTGTATTGACAACCACTCTTTTCTCTAGCCCTTTCTTTCTTAATATTTAGTGTAGCATAACCGACACAAATCATACCATACAGTACATACATGTTATAAAATAATGTTATACTATACATTAGGTACATAATCCAACAAAATTCTATGAATCCTGCAATTTTCAAAGCCTATGATATTCGTGGCGTCTACCCGTCCGACATTAACGAAGACGCCGTCTACGCCATCGCCCGCGCAACGGTGGACACGCTCGGCAGTCGCGTCGTCGCTGTCGGACGCGACGCGCGCGCAAGCGGTCCG
>CAZGWO010000060.1:0-4224 GCA_964528835.1 uncultured Pseudobdellovibrionaceae bacterium | reverse complement strand
AAGGACAGGCGAGTTGGTATGCGTACAAAGGGTGTGATTGCGCTGCCAATCCGTGGTTGCCGAAGGGGAGCTATGCTAAAGTGACCAATCGTGCAAATGGCAAGAGCGTTATCGTGCGCATTAATGACCGCGGGCCGTTTGTTCCCGGGCGGATTATTGATTTGGATGTGGTGGCGTTCAAGAAGATTGCTTCCAAAGGTGCCGGCGTGATTGATGTTATAATGGAGGAAGTTAAATAGTAGAAACTTGTGTATGGATTCTAATAAAGCACTGCTGACATTGGCGCGGAAGAATATGCGTATTAATCCGGCAGAGTTGCGCCCAGAGATGTACTGCACGGGCATTGTGGAGGAAGTGGCGGAAGTGCGCGCAGAATTGCATACGTGCAATACGGTGCGTCTGACGGATGAGTTGGGGGATATTTTGTGGGATTATTATACATTGCTTGCGCTGTGTGAGCGCGATGGCTTGATTGAAAGCGCGGAAGCGGTCTTTGCGCATGCGCAACGCAAGTATCACGAGCGCTTGCCGGCGATGGAAATCGGGTCTGATAAACTGTGGGATGAAATCAAAGAGCGACAGAAACATACATTGATGAAGCGTGCGCAGGAGAAAGGCGAGTCATGATGACGCATACACCCAAAAAATCACTGGGGCAGAATTTTTTGCGCGACGATGCGGTCATTGCGCAGATTGTAGATGCTGCACAGTTGGATGCGCGCAGTAGCGTCGTGGAAGTGGGGCCGGGCGAAGGTGTCTTGACGGCACCACTTGCAGCGGTTGCCGGTACAGTCATTGCTGTAGAGGTGGATAGTGACCTCGTGCCACAGTTGCGCCGACGTTTTGCTGTGCGCAGGAACGTGCACATAGAGCACGCTGATATTCGTCGTGTCTATCTCAAGGAACTTCTCGGGAAATATGGTGTGAAACAGTATTGTGTGGTGGCAAATCTGCCGTACTATATCACGTCGTCCATCGTGCGCTTTTTTATGGAGAGTCGCACGCCGCCGACGCATCTCGTCATTATGGTACAGAAGGAAGTTGCTGAGCGGATTATCGCGTCACCGGGGAGGATGAGTATTTTGGCTGTTGCCGTGCAGTACTATGGTGATGTTTCCTGGGTTTGTGATGTGCCACGTGAGAGTTTCGCACCTGTGCCGAATGTGGATAGCGCGGTGATTAAAATTACGCACCATGGTGTGGTAGCAACACCGGCGCAGGACAAGGCGTTTTTCCGTATTGTACGTGCCGGTTTTAGTGCGCGACGCAAAATGTTGGTTAATAATCTCGCAAGCAGTTTTCACAGAGAAAAGGAAGATATTCGCGCGCTCCTTGCGCAGTGCGGATTGTCAGAGACGGTACGACCGCAAGATCTCAGTGTTGATGATTGGCGCGCGTTGACGAAGATTTTCCGGAGATAATGTGACGCCATGGTGCGTCTTGTGCATCGAGTGTTATATATGTGCCGGCAATAATAATACCAATAATATCCCATCCAATAAATATAAAAGGCGGAATACCGGCGATCGTTCCACTTGGATAATGCCACGCACCGATTGCAACAGAAGTAATTTCACCGAGGGTGCCTCCACTTAGTGCGATAATGCCGATAATCATCAACGGAACACTACGCATAATAAGAGTGTACAGTACATCAATTAAAATGAAGAGTGCTATAAGAACCGGTTGATGCATTGAAAGATGTGCCATGCCTAGTAATGCGATGCCAAGAGTTGCAAGCGTTGATGTGAGGGCGGTGGTAAATGATGGTGGATTATGATAGCGTTCCTTGAGAAGGATAAGGATGGTTTTGAATGTCGCAATAATGATAATGGAGATAATGCCCCATGTTAGTGGAAGGTAGAGAGGTATAGTGCCAATAGTGGTTTCTTTGTAATGCCATAGATCGTGTGCAATAAAGTAAATGTCATGTAAAGTGCCAAAGAGTGAAACGCCGATGAATATTATACACATTTTAATACTGCGAAAAAAGAGTAATAGTGCAATGCTTATAAAAAATAAAATAATTGTTGCCGGTATCGGTGTTTGCCATAAAGTCCATATTGTTTCATACGTTAAAAACAATGAAATAAAGAGGATGATAGGAACGAACCACTGTGGGAAGTTTTTGTAGTGAAGCGTAGTGATAAAAGGTGTGTACATAGGTGATGTAAAGATTCAAGAGAGCGTAACAACTGATAGCACAAATATAGTTATCGGTAGAAGTAGCCATGCGATAAGAAGGCGTTTTGTGATAATGGTGTTATAAGCACTTGCAAAAATTAAAGCAATTGCGCATGCTGTGGAGAAAAAGAGAGCAATTGTAATATTTTTCTGTGGGTGCATAACAAATACTAATCGTAATGCAAGGAGAATAACGCCGCTACTAACAATAAGGCGCGCACCAATAGGGCCGAGGAGTACGGGAATAGTGAGAATGCCATGTGCGCGATCACCATCAACATCTTTAAAGTCTTTAATAGGTGCTATTAATGCAAAAATACAGAGTGCGATAAATATTTCTGACCAAGAATATGGATAGGTGTGCATAATGTGATTTGGCGCAATGAGCGCAAAGCCGGTAAAAAGAATCATTTGTAATGCAAGTCCCATGGTAAATGTACCAATAAATGGGAAGCGCTTGAGACGCAGTGGCGGTGTGTTATATGCGAGAGAAATAACAAGATATGCCGTAAGAAAAAGTGCAACGATAGGGTTGATGAAAAGTGCTGCAATGGGAATAAAAAGGTGTAGGAGTAGAGAGAGAAACCTATATGTTTCCGGCGTGATGGTGCCGGATGGTAGTGGTCGATGGGTATTGGAAATACGGTCGATTGCACGGTCATGGTAATCATTAATCATTACAGACGCAATCCATGCAAGCGTAATTAATGTGCCAAGAAAGGCGCTCGTAATAATAGCGTGCGTATTCCAAAAGAATGGTGTGTTTGATGTGAAAACAGCAAGTACACTGCCTGTAGCTGTTGCTATAAGGTGGAACAATAACTGCGCCCAGCGAATATGTACGAGAAAAACGGTAATTTTGTGCAATGGTGTATAGGATGATGTACGCATAACTTTATGCTAGCATTTTTCAGTGCGATAGAGCAAGAGAGTAAGGTTTTGCAGTGTGTATGATAACTTATTTATTAAGTACCATTATACCAACTTATAATCGGAGATTATGTGATACTGTTTTATCTGAACATAATGGTCATAACCGAATGTGAAAAAGATTTTTAGGATAATGATGATTATAGTTATAAGATTTTTTATGTAAGGTGGAGATCTGTCGGGTGTTTTGTGCAGTCGCGTGCGCGAAAGTCGGTAATGGTTTTTTTGATGCGGCGGCGCATTTTCTGGAGTGCGGTGATTTTCTCTGTTAGGGCATCGTAGTGCAGTTCCAATTTCGGCAGAAGCGCTTGGTGTTTGCAGGGTGCGCCGTGCATGCAATTTAGGAGTAGCGCAATTTCTGATAGTGTAAAACCAAGCATTTGCGCTTCTTTGATGAGGGCTATACGTTCTATATCTTTGGTGGTATAGGTGAGGTAGTTGTTGGCTGGATTGCGTTGTGGCGTGATGAGTCCGCGCTGGCGCCAGTAGCGCAGTGTATCGCGACTGATGCCGGTTATCTCTAGAAGATTTTTGGTGTACATGGTAAGATAGATTTAGACTATGTATAGAATGTACTTGACTATGGTCTATACACCATAGTTTATACTGTCCATAGTGTATTGTCTAATTTTGTGAAAAAATTATTATGAAAAATGCAAAAATTTCTAATGTTAGCATTATTGCCGGTGCATTGATTATTGCCGGTGCTCTGGTTTTTTTGGGTAATGCGATGCGCGCACAACAGAGTGGCGCGACGATGACTCCGGAAAAATTTGAAGAGTATCTTAATGCATATATTGAAAAACAACAGAAGGAACAAGCTAATGCACGGGAGGAAGAAAATAAACAACGAGAAGCTAAAGCAAAAACAGTTGCGCCGATTGCGAAGGATGATCATGTGCGTGGTCCAAAAGATGCACGGATTACGATCTATGAATACTCGGATTTTGAGTGTCCGTTTTGCAAGCGTTTCTATAAGACGCCGAAGCAAATTGTTGATGCCAATCCCGGCAAGGTTAATGCGGTGTACCGTCACTTTCCGCTCGGTTTTCACCAGCCGATGGCCGGCAAGGAGGCAATTGCGGCAGAGTGTGCCGCGGCGCAGGGTGG